>NZ_JAPYKP010000205.1:0-7405 GCF_037179725.1 Mesorhizobium sp. Cs1321R2N1
TGGCGCACGAAGTCGACGCGGGCGCCGTCCCAGTGATAACTGTAATGGCGGCCCTGGACCGGGACAGCGATGACGTCGGGCCAGAAGATGCCGATGCACTCTCCTTCCGCCATGCGCACGCTGTCCCACACCAGCCCATCGCTGCCGGCGGCCCGCAACGCCCGCCCTTCCGCCTGCGACGCGGCGTAGTCGTCCGGGTCGAGCACGCCGGGCACGGCGTTGACGTCGTCGAGGTCGCGGTCGACGCTGCCGATCAGCACGCGGAAATCGGCCGTCCAGCCGGGCGCCTCATTGGTGGCGCGCATGAATTTCTGGTGATGGTGGATGGTTTCGGCCAGCGCCACGTCCTCGCTGTCGCCGGCATAATAGATACCGTAGCTGCCGTCCGAGAAGCGGCCGGGCCGTAAGGTCGAGCAATGCACGAAAGGCGCCATGACGAAACTGGCGCCGGGGCCGGAAACACGCCTTGCGGCCGGCACCTTGCCGAGATCGCCGAGCTCGAGCCGGATGCGCGGGTTGGTCTTCTCCTCGACGGCGGCCAGCGCCTCCCAGTCGCGCGGGTCAGCGATGTCCTCGAACAGGTCGATCGGCGGATGGATGGAGCGGATGATGCGATAGGTCTGGGGCCAGTGGACGCGGCGCCGGACCGCAAGTCCACTCACCATGCACCACGCTCCGCGTCGAGCCATTCACGCATCGCCGCGAGATCGGAAATGTCGCCGCGCAGCATCAGGTCGAGCGCGGATTGCCCGCCGAAGGCGGCATTGGGCTTGCGGATCCAGGCATAGCCGCGCGCCGGCTCGGTGAAGAGGTAGCGCAGCCCCTTGTGGATGCCCATCAGATGGGCCATGCGGGTGCGCAGGTCGCGGTCGATGCGGCCGATGCCGCCTTCCTTCCATCGTGCCCAGGTGCGCGCCGAGATGCCGCCAAGCAGGACGCAGGCCTCGAAGTCGCTGAGATTCCAGGCCTTGAAGAGATTGACCGTGGTCCGCGCCAAGGCGCCCGCCTCCTCATCCGAAATGGCTGAGCCGACCGTGGCCGGCGTGGTGACGATGGACTGAAGCTGCATGTTTAGACCTCGCTAATGGCAGATATATAGCATGTATCTGCCAATTGGCAAGGTGCAGAGCTCGATGCAAGACATTCAAGGCGCTATCTCTGTTGGCAGAGTATCCGTTTCGGCTTTGCTAACCCACCTCTCCGCATGGGTGCGAGGAATCAGGTTTCTGCTCGCGTTACGCCGCCCTACGAGGCCCCGCTCCGACTGGACTGATCTCGAAAAAGAACCGTAGCAGGTCACCGCCTCTTGGTTCCGGGTCGCCGGCTTAGAAAACGTGGCCAAAATAAATATCTTCTCGCTTTGTTCACGTTTTCATCCTATATTTGCGGATGTCTAATGCGCGATTCTCCCTCATGCGCATATCTGTTGGTGTTTATGAGCACAACAAAGCTGAAGCCCACGCATGCCGCAAGGCGCGTAATCGGCGCATTTGCCGAGGATGTAGCTCGCAAACTTAGTTTTGGGCCTGGCGATGCGATCCAGCCGCTGATTAAACGCCTTGGCGGGCAGATTATAGTCAAGAACCCCGTTAGTTATACCGATCGTCAACCTGAATCGATAAGGGTCCGCGGTGCTAACGATTTTACTATTTACGTCCCAGGTATGACTTCTCTAGAGCGCGATAGGTTCACCATCGCGCACGAGCTCGGTCATCTGCTTCTCCATTATCCGCTGTTTGCAAAAGAGCACTCTGGCCAAGAGATGATAGCAACCCGGTGGGTCGATGAATCTGACAAGGAACAACAACGAGCAGAATGGGAAGCCAACTGGTTTGCCGCCGCCTTTCTGATGGGCAGCCAAGCATTCCGCAAGGCTTACGAGGCGGCAAACAAAAACGTCCAAGCAGTTGCAATAGAATTTGGCGTTAGTGTCGCCGCCGCCGAGGTCAGGGTCAAAACTCTCGGGCTTGCATGACTCGGAAGTGCCCAGAATATCGCTTACGGCTTTTTTTATCGGTAGACCTCGTAGGGTCGACCGCATTCAAAGCACGAAAATCGGATCCTAATTCGTCCGCTGAAGCTGCCTCGCCAAATCCAGCCTGGGTAGATGAAATAAGACGCTTTTACCATGGCTTTCCAAATGAGGTTAGCCGCGCCTATGATAATATTGAAAAGCCAACCGACTGGACTAATATCTCCGCCCCTAAGGTTTGGAAGACCGTAGGCGACGAGATTATTTTCTGCTGCCGCCTCGATAATTTCGATCATTTGGCGATATCAATCAGGGCGTTTATTACAGCTCTGGGACGATATGGTGAGTATCTTGAAAGCAGAGATAAGCCTACGCTAGATGTTAAAGGCTGCGGCTGGGTAGCCGCATTTCCGTACCCTAATGTTACAGTCAAGGTGTTCAACCCGGCTGATGGTGAGACACCGCAATCGCTCCCCGTTGAGGATGTCGAGGCTGCCGCAGACGCAGAGCCTACCGCTTATGATTTTCTTGGGAAGGAAATTGATTCCGGCTTTAGAATGGGAAAACATTGCTCTGCCAACAGCTTCGCAATGTCTATTCAAATGGCGTGGCTTTTGGCCAAATATGGGGATGCGAAACCGTTGGACGGCATTAGGTTTTCGTATGCTGGTCGCCAAGTATTGAAGGGCGTCATAGGAGATCGCCCATATCCGCTGCTGTCAATCGACGTCGAACGTAGCGCGACGCGGCGAAAAGTTAGACATTTCGAGCGCGCCATCGGGGGGACGGAAAACTTCTCGACGCGATCGACGTATTCAGTTTCGCAGACGCGTTTATCGCCGACGAGGGGATTGAGCCGGTTTACCTTCGGGTGAATTGTTCGGACACCTCCCCGCCGATTTTGCCTAATGAATATCTGGCCTTCAAAGGCACCTGGGACTCGATCAACCTCGAACTTACCAAGCGAGAAAGCAACGAGTTCTCGGCCGCTGAGCAAGTTGATGGCCAAGACGACAAACAAGAACTTGGTTCTTTGATCGAAAATGCTGCCAGCACCATCGAATGGGGCACGCTAGCGGCACGCGTTAAAGAGTCGTTCTCGGGGACCTCGGAAGCGTTCAGGCGGTTCCAAAAGGCTCTAAACGACCCGGAGTACCGACGAAATTTAGCGCAAGCGCTAGAGAAAACCCCACGTATTAGCGAATTATATGCTGACCCGCAACGTCGCAGGGCAGTAGAGGAAGCAGCCAAAAACGTAAAAAAGACCATCCGCAGTCAACAATCGCGACGAGCGAAAGAACCGCCCAACAAAGATTCTGGCGAAAACGACGACCAAGATGAATCTAAGTGAGCGGCCTAACACAGGGTGTAGCAGTGTACTAGCGCGACGCGGCCTCCTCTGCCGACCCCAAGTAACGACGTTTACTCCGCCGCCTCATACCCCGCGATGCCCTTGATCTCGAGGAAATCCTCGAGCCCGTATTCGGCGTATTCGCGGCCGTTGCCGGACTGCTTGTAGCCGCCGAAGGGCAGGCCGGCGTCCCATTGGGGATAGTTGATGTAGACATTGCCCGAGCGCATGCGCGCGGCCACGTCGCGCGCCTTCTGCAGGTCCTTGGCCTGGATGTAGGAGGCAAGGCCATAGACGGTGTCGTTGGCCTGTTCGACCGCCTGTTCGACCGTGTCGTAGGGCAGGATCGCCAGCACCGGCCCAAAAACCTCTTCGCGCGCGATGCGCATGTCGTGGGTGACGTCGGCGAAAACGGTCGGCCTGACATAGTAGCCGCGGTTGAGTTCGGCCGGGCGTCCGGGGCCGCCGGCGACCAGCGTCGCACCCTCGTCGATGCCGCTCTGGATCAGGTCCTGGATCTTGTCGAACTGGACCTGGCTGACGACTGGGCCGAGCTTGGTGTTGGCGCCATCGGCCGGGCCGACGGTGAACTTTTCAGCCGCCACCTTGGCATATCCGGCGGCCTCGTCGTGGCGGTCGCGCGGCACGAACATGCGCGTCGGCGCGTTGCAGGACTGGCCGCTGTTGCTGAAGCAGCCGGCGACGCCCTTGCTGACGGCAGTGGCGAGATCGACATCCGGGAACAGGATGTTGGCCGATTTGCCGCCAAGCTCCTGATGCACGCGCTTGACCGTGTCGGCCGCGGCCTTGGCCACCAATATGCCAGCCCGCGTCGAACCGGTGAACGACATCATGTCGATGTCGGGGTGGCTGGACAGCGCCTGGCCGACTCCGGGGCCATCGCCATTGACGAGGTTGAACACGCCCTTCGGCACGCCAGCCTCGTCGATGATCTCGGCGAAGATGATGGCATCGAGCGGCGCGATTTCTGACGGCTTCAGCACCATGGTGCAGCCGGCCGCGAGCGCCGGACCGACCTTGCAGGTGATCTGGTTCAGCGGCCAGTTCCACGGCGTGATCAGGCCGACGACGCCGATCGGCTCCTTGACCACGAGGTGGTTGCCCTTGACGTGGCGGAACTGGAAATTCTTCAGCGTCTCGACCATCTTGGTCAGATGCGCCAGGCCGATGCCGACCTGGCTGTCGAGCGCCATCTGGCGCGGCGCGCCCATCTCGCGCGACACGGCCAGCGCCAGGTCCTTGCTGCGCTTCTTGTAGACCTCGATGACGCGGCTGAGGACGTCGAGGCGCTCCTCGACCGAGGTGAAGCCATAAGTGTCGAAGGCGCGCTTGGCAGCGGCCACCGCCTTATCGACATCGGCCTTGGAGCCGAGCGAGATCTGCGCGAAGACATCCTCATTCGACGGATCGACGACGTCGAGCGTGTTGGGCACGACGGGATCGACCCATGCGCCATCGATATAGAACTGCAGATTGTGTGACATGGGTTTCTCCTGGAGTGTGCCGCATGGCCGGGCGGGCCGTCATATCGGGCGCGAAATAACGATGCGCAAACGGCGCTGTCAAACGCAACCCCCGAAGCGATTGACCCAGCGCGCCACTGGTTGAGCCAGCGCGCCAATCGTTGATCAACGGCCGGCGATGAGCGGACTATAGCAGCGTATGCCCGGCTTCGCGCAGAAAGCCTCTCGCCGCGGGCTCGTCCGCCGCTTTCACCAGCAGGTGGTCGCCATCGAAGGTCGATACCAGGAAGATGCCCAAACCGTTTTCCGACAGCGGCTTTATGACCGACAGCACAATGCCGGTTTCGTCGAACGCAAAGGGGCCCTGCAATTTGAAGGCGACCCAGTCGCGATCGTGCTTGACGGCATCCGGCACGCGATCCTGGAGGCAGGTGATCGAGAGCTCGTCATCGGTTCTGGTGATGCTGACGAAGCCCGGTCCTTCAGCCCAGGCAGGAATGCCGTCATCGGCTTGAAGCCGCGAAATCGCATAGAGGCCAGTGAGCTGCTTAAGCCTGATCCTGGCAGTCATCCTCACGCTCCGATTGGCGGGCATCCAACTGGCCGCTTGCTCATATAGACCGTCGTTCCGTTCATAAACGGCTCCTCCCGATCGATCGTGTAGCCAAGCTTGCGATAGAGCGACACATTGGCTTCGAAGGCGCCGTTGGTCAACAGGCGGAGCTCCGGGCGTCCCGCCTCGCGCGCCTTGGTTTCCGCACGCTCCAGCAGCAGCCGGCCGATGCCCCTGCCCTGCGCCTCCGGCGCGACGCAGACATTCTCGATCCACAGGTGATCGTCGGCCAGCATGGTCTCGATCATGCCGACAATGCGGTCCTCCGCGACGGCGAGCTCGAACTGGTGTTCGGCAATCGCCTTGTCGTAATCGGCACGCATCGGCAGCGGCTCGCGGCCGATCACCGGCACCCATCTGGCATAGGCGGCGCGCACGATGTCGCGGATCGCGGCGGCGTCGGCAGGCTCGGCCGGGCGAAACCGGATGGAAGAATTGGCAATCATCACAAGGCTCCAGGCATGAAAAAAGCCCGCCGGCGTTTTTCACGGGCGGGCTGTGGGAAACGAAGCGGATCTATAAAGCCGGTCTTCCTCGTCGCGCAATCAGCGTGCCCTTCCGCGCGGTGCGGGGGCGGCGTCGCTTGGTGTCGGCGGGCGCGAGAACGAACATGGCGGCAAGCTGGAGCAGCAACCGTCATGCGTCAAGGCACCGTCTGGCCCGGTCGTTGGGCCAGCCGCCGCCAGGCGACGCCGGCCTTCCCGCCGCTGGTCGATGCCTTCGCCGGTAAAGCGCTGGATTGTATCCGTGTCCGTTCTATCTTCCCGATCGGGCGTTCTAGCAACGGAGCCATCGCCGTGAGCGAAACCGATCTCTATCGAGGCTATATCGACTGTCTCAACAACCAGGATTGGCAAAGGCTGCATCGCTTCGTCCATGACGAGGTGCATTACAATGGCGACCGGGTTGGACTGTCGGGCTACCGCGACATGCTGGAGCGGGATTATCGCGAAATCCCGGACCTCTATTTCGACGTCCAGCTGTTGATCTCCGACCCGCCATTCATAGCCAGCCGCCTCCAGTTCAACTGCACGCCCAAGGGAACTTTCCTCGGCCTGCCCATCAACGGCAGGAAAGTCTCCTTCAGCGAGAACGTCTTCTATGAATTCCTGAACGACAGGATCAGGAACGTCTGGTCGGTGATCGACAAGGCGGCGATCGACGCCCAGCTGTAGGCTCGGCCTCTTCGCTGCTCGATCCGGGTGCGGCAGCCTTTCGACACAAGCAAAATCGTTCGGAAAACTCGATCATTCTAACGAAAATAATTCGTTGGAATGATTGGTCATGAAACGGCATTTCTCCGTTGTACTCGCTTGGAGAATTGCATTGCCTTCCCTGACCCGCGTCGCGAACGATATTCCGAAAAGCACGATTTCCGTCGATCTGGCGCAGGGCCGCAAGCGCCTTGATTCCCTTTGGAACGGCATCATCCCCGGCATCATGCTGGTGGCGATGATCACCGCCGTCGCCTTTTCGGCCCGCAATGTCTCCGGCTTCGCCTTGTTCAGCCCGATGATCCTGGCCGTCGTCGCCGGCATGGTCTATTCCAACGTGCTCGGTACCCCGGCGCATGCCAAGGCCGGCATCGCCTTCTCGCAAAAGCGCCTTTTGCGCTTCGCCATCGTGCTGCTCGGTTTCCAGCTGACGCTCGGCCAGGTCGTCTCGATCGGCGCCGGCGGCGTCGGCATCGTGGCGCTGACCCTGGGCGCCACCTTCCTCTTCACCATCACGCTCGGCCGGCTGATCGGCGTCGATGCCAAACTGGCGCAGCTGATCGCCGCGGGCACCTCGATCTGCGGCGCCTCGGCGATTGTCGCCACCAACATCGTCACCGATGCGCGCGACGAGGACGTTACCTACGCCGTCGCCTCGATCACCTTGTTCGGCACCGTCGCCATGCTCGGCTTCCCGCTGCTGGCGCCGCTGCTCGGCCTCGACCAGCACGCTTTCGGCCTGTGGGCGGGCGCCTCGGTCCATGAGGTGGC
>NZ_JAPYKP010000206.1:0-7403 GCF_037179725.1 Mesorhizobium sp. Cs1321R2N1
GCCGCAGGCAAACGCCTCGGATCATCGCCCGGCGAGCCATCGCCGCGCGGCATCGCCGGTGAGAACCGGTCTAGTGACGAGATGATGCCGCGCAACACCTTGAGCTCCGGTTCGGCGAAGCCGGCGCGCGTCAGCACGGCGCGCAGATTGTCGACCATTTTCGGCTTCTTCGGCGCCGGCCGAAAATAGCCGCGCGCTTCCAACGCGCCTTCCAGATAGGCGAACAGGCCGTGCAATTCTTCCTTGCTTGCAGGCTTCATCTCAGGCCCCGTAAAGTTTGTCCTGGTCTCGTCCTCCAGGCCCGACTTCATCCACTCATAGGACATCAGCAAGGCTGCCTGGGCGATGTTGAGCGAGGAGAAGTCGGGATCGACCGGGAAAGTGACGATCTCGTCGGCGAGGCCAACCTCGTCATTGTAGAGACCGAAGCGTTCGCGTCCGAACAGGATGCCGGTGCGTTGTCCCATTTCGTAGCGGGCACGCAGCATCCTGCCTGCTTCCACCGGGCCGCGCACGGATTTGAAGCCGTCGCGCTGCCTGGCGGTGGTGGCGAAGACGAAGTTCAGGTCGGCGAGCGCCGAGGCCAGGTCGTCAAAAACCCTGACGGCGTCGATGACATGGTCAGCACGGCTGGCGGCGGCGCGCGCCTTCTCGCTCGGCCAGCCGTCGCGCGGGTTGACCAGGCGCAGCTCCGAAAGTCCGAAATTGGCCATGGCGCGGGCGACCATGCCGATGTTCTCGCCAAGCTGCGGCTCGACCAGAATGATCGCCGGGCCGGCGGCTGCGGGGTTAGTGGAATCTTTGGTAATGGGCATGATTGTCAATGAACTGCTGTTTGCGGCATTTCAGCGTCCCCTGCCATATTCGACCGGGAAAATGAAGCATTCGCAAATGGCAGGGGTCGCGGCCTCGCATTCGTGACCGATCGTCGTTTGCGTGGCCAAAAGCGCTTTGATATACGGGCGGCATCCCCGGCCAACGCCACGCGGGCAAGGCCGTCCCATTCCCAGCAACGAGGCATTCTTTCCATGGCGAAGATCAAGGTGGCGAACCCGGTCGTCGAACTCGACGGCGACGAGATGACCCGCATTATCTGGCAGTTCATCAAGGACAAGCTGATCCACCCTTATCTCGACCTCAAGCTTGAATATTACGACCTCGGCATCGAGCACCGCGACGCCACCAATGACCAGGTGACGATCGATTCGGCCAACGCCATCAAGAAATACGGCGTCGGCGTGAAATGCGCGACCATCACCCCCGACGAGCAGCGCGTCGAGGAATTCAAGCTGAAGAAGATGTGGAAATCACCCAACGGCACCATCCGCAACATTTTGGGCGGCACCATCTTCCGCGAGCCGATCATCATGAAGAACGTACCGCGCCTGGTACCCGGCTGGACCAAGCCGATCATCGTCGGCCGTCACGCCTTCGGCGACCAGTATCGCGCCACCGATTTCCGCTTCCCCGGCAAGGGCAAGCTGACGATCAAATTCGTCGGCGAGGATGGCCAGGTGATCGAGCATGACGTGTACGATGCGCCCGGTGCCGGTGTCGCCATGGCCATGTACAATCTCGACGAGTCGATCCGCGAATTTGCCCGGGCATCGCTGAACTACGGCCTGCTGCGCAATTATCCGGTCTACCTGTCGACCAAGAACACCATCCTCAAGGCCTATGACGGCCGCTTCAAGGACATATTCCAGGAGGTCTACGAGGCTGAATTCGAGGCCGAGTTCAAGTCGAAGAAACTTTGGTACGAGCACCGCCTGATCGACGACATGGTGGCGTCGAGCCTGAAATGGTCGGGCGGCTATGTCTGGGCCTGCAAGAACTATGACGGCGACGTCCAGTCCGACACGGTTGCGCAGGGTTTTGGGTCGCTCGGCCTGATGACCTCGGTGCTGATGACGCCGGATGGCAAGACCGTCGAAGCCGAAGCCGCGCACGGCACTGTCACCCGCCACTATCGCCAGCATCAGAAGGGCGAGGAAACCTCGACCAATTCGATCGCCTCGATCTTCGCCTGGACACGGGGCCTGGCGCACCGCGCCAAGCTCGACGACAACGCCGAACTGAAGCGTTTTTCCGAGACGCTGGAAAAGGTCTGCATCCAGACCGTCGAGAGCGGTTTTATGACCAAGGACCTATCGCTTTTGATTGGCCCCGACCAGCCTTGGTTGTCGACCACCGGCTTCCTCGACAAGATCGACGAGAATTTGCAGAAGGCAATGGCGTAACCAGTCTCGAGAGCAAAATGGGCAAGCCGGTCGTCTATGGCGCGGATTACAGCGTCTATGTGCGGATCGTCCGGCTTGCGCTCGAGGAGAAAGGTATCGCCTACGATCTCGTGCCGGTCGACATCTTCGCAGCGGGTGGTGCGCCGGCATGGTACGGCGAACACCATCCCTTCGGCCGCATCCCGGCCTTCGAGCACGACGGCTTTCGCCTCTTCGAGACCAGCGCGATCGCTCGCTACGTTGACGAAGCTTTCGACGGTCCGGCGCTGCAGCCTGCCGATGCGCGCGGCCGCGCCAGGATGGCCCAGATCATCGGCATGCTCGATGCCTATGCCTATCGGGCGATGGTATGGGACGTCGCTGTCGAGCGGCTGGAAAAAGAAGCGCCCGACGAGGCGCTGATCGCCGACGGGATGCGGCAAGCCGAGACGATGCTCGGGGTGCTGACGTCGCTGAAAGCCCAAGGGCCATGGCTGCTTGGCGACCAGCTGACGTTGGCCGACCTGCACGCGGCGCCGATGATCGGCTATTTCGTCAAGGTTGCCGAAGGACGCGACTTGCTGGCGCGGTTTGCGAATATCCGGGACTGGTATGCGCGTGTCTCGGTGCGTGCAAGCTTTGCGCGCACCGACAAGGTTAGTTGACAAGGATTGAGATGGCTGCGGGGCAGTGCCCCTCCCAACCGTCGCAATAAGTCCAATCCGACGCTTACGCCGCTTCCAGCGCCGCCCTTACCGCCGCGATCGCATCGTTGGCTTTCGACGCATCCGGTCCGCCGGCTTGGGCCATGTCGGGACGGCCGCCGCCGCCCTGCCCGCCCAATGCAGCGGAGGCGACGCGCACCAGATCGACGGCGCTGAAGCGGTTGACGAGATCATCGGTGACGGCGACCACGACGCTCGCCTTGTTGTCCTCGCCAGCGCCAACGAACACGACGACGCCAGAGCCCAACGAAGTCTTGCCGGCGTCGGCCAGCGGCTTCAAATCCTTCGGCGAGACGCCGGAAACCGCCTTGCCGAGGAAGCCGACACCAGCGACGATCTCGTTGGCGGCCGGGGCATCGGCAGGCGACCCGCCGCCCAGCGCCAGCTTCTTGCGCGCTTCGGCCAGGTCCTTCTCGAGCTTCTTGCGCTCTTCGAGCAGCGCTTCGACGCGCGCTGGCACATCCGCCGGCGAGATCTTCAGCGTGGCAGCGGCCGCCTTCAGCCGCCTGTCCTGCTCGTCGAGATGTTTTCGCGCGGCTTCGCCTGTCAGCGCCTCGATGCGGCGCACGCCTGCGGCGACCGCGCCGTCCGAAACGATGCGCACCAAGCCGATATCGCCGGTCGCCCTGACATGCGTGCCGCCGCAGAGTTCGACCGAATAAGGCCGGTTGGCCTTGGCGCCATGAACGCCCGTGCCCATCGAGACGACGCGCACTTCATCGCCGTACTTCTCGCCGAACAGCGCCATCGCGCCCTCAGCAATGGCGTCGTCGACCGACATCAGGCGCGTGGTCACCGGGCTGTTTTGGACGACGATCTCGTTGGCCATGCGCTCGACCTCTTCGAGCTCCTGCGGAGAGATCGGCTTGTTGTGCGAGATATCGAAACGCAGGCGCTCGGGCGCGACCAGCGAGCCTTTTTGAGCGACATGGGTGCCCAGCACCTCGCGTAGCGCCTCATGGATCAGATGCGTCGCAGAATGGTTGGCGCGTAGCCTGGAACGCCTGGCATGATCAACCTTCAGTTCAACCGCGGCATCCGTCTTGACCGTGCCTGCGATCACCTTGCCGAGATGCACAAACAGACCATCGGCCTTCTTCTGCGTATCGGAAATCTCGATCGAGAACCCCTCACCCGAGATTACGCCGGTGTCGCCCATCTGGCCGCCGGATTCGCCATAGAACGGCGTCTGGTTTACGACCACGGCGACCGCATCGCCCTTAGCGGCGCTGTCAACGGTCTTGCCGTCCTTGACCAGCGCCTGGATGAGGCCTTCAGCTTGCTCGGTTTCGTAGCCGAGGAATTCGGTGGCGCCGGTTTTTTCGCGCACGGAGAACCAAACCGTTTCGGTGGCGGCTTCGCCGGACCCGGCCCAGTGCTTACGCGCCTCCGCCTTCTGCTGCTCCATCGCATTGGTGAATCCGGCAAGATCGACCGAAATGCTGCGCTGGCGCAGCGCGTCCTGTGTCAGGTCGAGCGGGAAGCCATAGGTGTCGTAGAGCTTGAATGCCGTCTCGCCATCCAGCATGTCGCCCGCGCCGAGCTTCTCCGTCGCCTCGGAGAGCAGCCCGAGGCCGCGCACCAGCGTCTTGCGGAACCGTGTCTCCTCGAGTTTCAAGGTCTCGGTAATCATCGTTTCGCCGCGCACCAGTTCCGGATAGGCCTGGCCCATCTCGCGCACCAGCGCCGGCACCAGCTTCCACATCAATGGATCGCGGGCGCCGAGCAACTGCGCATGGCGCATGGCGCGGCGCATGATACGGCGCAGTACATAGCCGCGGCCTTCATTCGACGGCAGCACGCCGTCGGCGACCAGGAAGGAGGACGAGCGCAGGTGATCGGCAATGACGCGGTAGGAGGCAACCGTTTCGGCATCGGGCGCGCGCCCAAGCGCGGAGGACGCCGCATCGATCAAATGACGGAACAGGTCGGTCTCGAAGATGCTCTCCACCCCCTGCAGGATGGATGCCATGCGCTCCAGGCCCATGCCGGTATCGATCGACGGGCGCGGCAGGTCGACGCGCTCCTCCTTCGTCACCTGCTCATACTGCATGAACACCAGGTTCCAGAATTCAAGGAACCGGTCGCCATCCTCCTCCGGACTGCCGGGAGGGCCGCCCCAGATGTGCTCACCACGGTCGATGAAGATTTCCGAGCACGGGCCGCAGGGTCCGGTATCGCCCATCGCCCAGAAATTGTCCGAGGTCGGGATGCGGATGATGCGATCGTCGGAGAAACCGGCGATCTTCTTCCAGAAACCGGCCGCCTCATCGTCGGTGTGATAGACGGTGACCAGCAGCTTGTCCTTCTTCAGCCCGAATTCCTTGGTGATGAGATTCCAGGCAAGCTCGATGGCACGCTCCTTGAAATAATCGCCGAAGGAGAAATTGCCGAGCATCTCGAAAAAGGTCAGGTGGCGCGCGGTATAGCCGACATTGTCGAGATCGTTGTGCTTGCCGCCGGCGCGAACGCTTTTCTGGGCGGTGGTGGCACGCGAATAGGGCCGCTTCTCCAAACCGGTGAAGACGTTCTTGAACTGCACCATGCCGGCATTGGTGAACATCAATGTCGGATCGTTGCGCGGCACGAGCGGGCTCGAGGCCACGACCTCGTGGCCCTCCTTGCGGAAATAGTCGAGAAATGTCGACCGGATCTCGTTCACGCCACTCATGGATACTGCCTTTTCAAGAGAGCCGCCGGCCGGACCGGCGGGAGATGGCTCTGTGTTTTCTAGAAGATGGAGTTGGCCTTTTAGCCGTAGCTCTTGACCCTGTCCAGAAACACGGAATTGGGCCAATTCGCGCTTTGCACCGGCACTCACGCGGGCACGCAAACGAAAACCGCCGGCGCGAAGGCCGGCGGTTTGGAACGCGGTACTACAGAACTCTGTTACTTAAGCATCGGATAATAGGCTGGATTTATGGCCAAACTCTGGCGTTGCCCTACATCGCGCCGGCTTCGTCCTCAAAACCATCGTCGCCATTGCCCTCTGAGCCACCGTTTTCGAGGAACTTCTCGGCGATCAACCCGGCATTCTGCCTAAGCGCCAGTTCGATCTCGCGCGCGGTGTCGGGATTGTCGCGCAGGAACAGTTTGGCGTTTTCGCGGCCCTGGCCGAGACGCTGCGAATTATAGGAGAACCAGGCGCCCGACTTCTCGACCACACCGGCCTTGACGCCGAGATCGACCAGTTCGCCAGTCTTGGAGACGCCCTCGCCATACATGATGTCGAACTCGACCACCTTGAAGGGCGGCGCCAGCTTGTTCTTGACCACCTTGACGCGGGTCTGGTTGCCGACCACCTCGTCGCGATCCTTGACCGAGCCGATGCGGCGGATGTCGAGACGTACCGAGGCGTAGAATTTCAGCGCGTTGCCGCCGGTCGTCGTCTCGGGCGAACCGAACATGACGCCGATCTTCATGCGGATCTGGTTGATGAAGATGACCATGGTGTTGGAGCGTGAGATCGAGGCGGTCAGCTTGCGCAGCGCCTGGCTCATCAGGCGGGCCTGCAGGCCGGGCAGCGAATCGCCCATCTCGCCCTCGATTTCGGCGCGCGGCGTCAGCGCCGCCACCGAATCGACCACCAGCACGTCGATGGCGCCGGAACGCACCAGCGTATCGCAAATTTCCAGCGCCTGCTCGCCGGTGTCGGGCTGCGAGATCAGCAGGTTTTCAAGATCGACGCCGAGCTTGCGGGCGTAAACCGGATCGAGCGCGTGCTCGGCATCGACGAAGGCGCAGATGCCGCCCTTCTTCTGGGCTTCGGCCACGGTATGCAGGGCCAGCGTCGTCTTGCCCGAGCTTTCCGGCCCGTAGATCTCGATGATACGGCCGCGCGGCAGACCGCCGACGCCGAGCGCGATGTCGAGGCCGAGCGACCCGGTCGGCACCGTTTCGATCTCGACGACCTGCTCGTTGGCGCCGAGCCGCATGATCGAGCCCTTGCCGAAAGCCCGCTCGATTTGCGACAGCGCCGCATCCAGAGCCTTTGATTTGTCCACTGCCTTATCCTCTACCAGCCGCAAAGAATTCTGAGCCATGATACATCACCCCTTGGTCGTCAATGAAGGCCGGACAATCCGTAATCCCTGCCATTTTGTACCTTTTTTGTTCTCATTTGGCAAGGGGTGGCAACCAATTGAAAAACAAGCGATATCCTGATTTGTTCTTTTTTTGTCTCGCAAACCCGGGCACGGATGTATCCCCTTGGGGCATGTAAATAAAATGCTAGGAGAAAAGTCCTTCGAGTTGGCGAATCGCGCTCACGCGCAGAATCGTGATACTGCACGTCCTGATACACTGGACAGGGACTGCAATGGAATACAAACCGCTAGAGCGGCGGACTTTCATGTGAGTCCATATCCTGCGGCAGCGAAGTAGTTTCTGCATTCTGTTGGGGAGAAGAGATTGCAGATATCGCCAATGGCCTGCCACAGGGCGTCGATGGTCCTGATGG
>NZ_JAPYKP010000207.1:0-7373 GCF_037179725.1 Mesorhizobium sp. Cs1321R2N1
GCGGGCAGTGCCGCCGTCATCTCGTCGGGCAGCAGCACGTCGGGCTCGACGGCCAGCGAACGGGCAAGGTCCAGCACGCGCAGTACGGCCAGCGGAATGTCACGCGCGGTGTCGCGCAGGTCGAGGTCAGGAATGCCGAGCTCGCGCACCCAGGCGCGGAACGGCTCGACCGGCGTGCCGGTCAGCCGCAGATTGGACAGCACGTCGAGATCGGGGATCAGCGAGGGCTCCTGGTAGACAGGCAAAAGCCCGGCGCGCCTCGCGGCGGCGGGCGAGCGTATGTCGCGCGCCTCGCCACGGATCAGGATGCGGCCCGCATTGGCTGATATGGCGCCGGTCAGGATCTTCACCAGCGTCGACTTGCCGGCGCCATTGGCGCCCATCAAGGCGTGCACCTCGCCCGGCAGGACGGAGAGCGACGCGTTACGGAGAGCCGCAACTGCGCCGTAATTCTTGGCGACGCCCGTGGCGTCGAGGAGGAGATTGGTCAATCGTGTGGTTCTCGGTGAAGCTGTTCAGATGTTTGAAGGAGCTCAATTGCTTTGACAGGTTGGCACTCTACGAGGCCCCCCTCTGTCCTGCCGGACATCTCCCCCTCAAGGGGGGAGATTGGCAGTCGTTTCGACTTTCGCCAACTTTCAACTTGCAAGACGAGAGCCGGCGCCGGAATTGTCAATCTCCCCCCTTGAGGGGGAGATGTCCGGCAGGACAGAGGGGGCGACGTAGAACGCGGACCTTCGCATGACGAGGAGGCGACCCGCCGTCCTCGTCACGTAATTCAAACCCGGCTTACTCCCCCGGGCCCTTGCAGGCGACGATCTGGTCCTTGGTGTAAGTCGTCCAGTCCGGGATCGAGATCGAGACCGGCCATTCCGGGCTGAGCGACGGGTCGGCGGCGGCCTTCAGCTTGGCCTTGCCTTCGTCGGTGGCGTTGTCCCACAGTTGCGGGTCGACCAGCACGGTCTGCTGGGCTGGCTTCTTGCCGTCGAGGATCTGCAGGGCGAGCGTTACACCCGCACCGCCGATCGAGCCGGGGTTGGTGACGGCAGCGCCGACGAGGCCCTTGACGGAGCTCAGCTGGCCGACGAAGCCGGCATTGTCGGCGCCGACCACCGGCACCAGCGGCGCCTGCGATTCGACCAGCGCGTCGACGATGACGTTGTCGATGCCCGACGTCCACACGCCGTTGAACGGCGTGCCGGTGGCGAGGAACGACAGCATCTGCTGCTTGGCCTGGTCCTGCTGCCAGCCGGTGAAGACTTCCTGCGCGACCTTCACGTCGGGGAATTCGGCCAGCGCCTTCTTGAAGCCTTTGTCGCGATCGCTATCGGCGGACGCACCGGCCGCACCGCGCATATAAAACACCTCGCCCTTGCCGCCCATCTGGCCGAACAGCCATTTGGCGCCGAGATAGGCATATTGTTCCTGGTTGTTGGAAATGATGTAGGCCGACGGTTCGGTGACCGCCTGGTCGACGGCGACGACGACGATGCCGGCCTTGGTGGCTTCTTCCAGGCCGGCCTTGATGCCGGCCGGATCGGCGGGGTTGACGACGATGGCGTCGACCTTGGCGCTGATCAGGTTGCGGATGTCTTCGAGCTGGCCGGCGGCATCGGTGTTGCGGTGGGCGATGTTGAGCTTGGTCACTTCGCCGGAGGCGAGCGCCTGCGCCTTCATGGCGCACACCATCTCCTCGCGCCAGCCATTGCCCTGCACGGTGTTGGAGATGCCGATCGTGTATTTGCCGGCGGCGGACGACACGCCCACCGAGGCCAGCAGGGCCGCGCTGGCAAGCAACGGGACCATGGTCAGATATTTCTTCATTTCAGTCTTCCTCCACATTTGTTTTTCAGTTCAGTTTTAATCCGTTAAGCCGCGCCACTCACAAACAGAGTCAAGTGGCCCGCCATGCCATCACTTGACGAAGGGACGCAGCACGTCGCGGGCGAGCAGAAAGCCCCGCTTCACCTGATCGTCGCTGCCTTCAAATCGCCTGTCCTCGTGTTCGATGATGACCGGTCCGTCATAGCCGGCGCGATAGAGGCCGGAGAAGAAGCCGCTCCAGTCGACATCGCCCAGCCCCGGCATGCGCGGCACCTGCCAGCCTATCCCGGACGAAAGGATTCCGCGCTCGTACAAACCATCATGATCAATCATCAGGTCCTTGGCGTGGACATGCAGCATGTAGGCGCCGAATTCCCTGATGAAGCGGGCTTGGTCGATCATCTGCCAGACCAGGTGCGAGGGGTCGAAATTCATGCCGACATCGCCGCCCCAGCTCTCCAGGATGCGGCGCCAGACCTGCGGCGAGTAGGCGATGTTGTGCCCGCCCGGCCATTCGTCATAGCTGAAGATCATCGGGCAGTTCTCGAAAGCGAGTTTTACCCCGTGGTCGCGCGCATGGGCGACGATTTCAGGCCAGACTTTCAGCGCGTCCTGCCAGTTGACGTCGACGGTCTTGGACGCATCGCCGCCGCAGAAGGTGTTGACCACTGATACACCCATGTTTGCGGCCAGCACGATGACCTTTTTGAGGTGGCCGGTGACCGCCTCGCGGTGCGCGGCATCGGGATGCAGCGGGTTGGGATAATAGCCGAGGCCGGAGATGGACATGTTCTTTTCCGCCAGCGCGGCGGCAATCTCTTTTGCCTGCGAGGCCGACGTGCCGGCAGCGTCGATGTGGCTGGTCCCGGCATAGCGGCGGGTCGCGCCGGAGGTTTTCGGCCAGCAGGCGATTTCCAAGGCCTCGAAGCCGACGGAGCTTGCCCAGCCGGCGACCTCGCCAAGCGGCGTCTCCGCGAACGGTGCGGTGAGCAGTCCAAGTTTCATCATGCCTCCCCTGACCGCGAACCCGCGATCGATGCCTATAATGCCGATTGTTTGGATCGCTTCAACCTCGCGACCTCGTCTTGTTCGAGACTGTGACGGACTGCCGCCATCGGATCGTCCGACAGCAGTTCGCCAAGCGCCGAAGCCGCGGCCTGCCGGAACGTCTCGTTCGCGGCAAGTTCGGGATCGAAAATCGTGTCGATGGCCAGGATGGCGGAAGCCAGAGCCGGCGCATCGTTGCCCGTCGCGTCGGCTATTGCCGCGACCCTGCCGGCATAGGGATCCGACACCGGCCAGCGTTTGCCGAAGCGGGGCGAGGCCAGGATCAGATAGGCCATCCAGCCGGCGACCGGCACCGACAAAAGGCCGATGCTGGCCCCCTGGTTCAGCCGGTCGCGGATCGGGTTGAGCAGGCGCTGGACGATCTTCTGCGAGCCATCGGTGGCGATCTGGTGGTTGCGGTGGCGGATGGCGGTGTTGCGCAAGCGGCCGAGGCTCTGGTCGACATAAGCCAGTGGCTCCATGCCAGGCACCGGCATCAGCGTCGACAGCGTTTCCTCGACCAGCATGCGCCTGACGAAGACCGACAGCAGCGGGTCGGCGATGGCATCGAACGTGTGTTCGAGGCCAGCCAGTACGCCGAGCGTGGCGAGCGTCGTCTGCGCGCCGTTCAGCACCCGCATCTTGAGATGCTCAAAGGGCGTGACATCGTCGACGAAAGTCGCGCCGGCCAGGTCCCAGCGCGGAGCGCGGCCGGCGAACTTCTTCTCGATCACCCATTGCCGGAACGGTTCGCCGACGGCGACGGCGGCATCGCGGTAGCCGAACCACTGTTCGACGCTGTCGAGGTCGTCCCGCGTCACCGCCGGCGCGATGCGGTCGACCATGGCCGAAGGGAAGGTGGCATTGGCGGCGACCCAGTCGGTCAGACCATTGCCGCGCCGCTCGGCAAAGCTCCGCACGACGTTTTCCAGGATGACGCCGTTGGTCGGAATGTTGTCGCAGGAGAGCAGTGTCAGCTTCCGGCCATGCGTGGCCCGGCGCATCTCCAGCGCCCGTGTGAGGATGCCGGGCACGCTACGCGGTGTGTCCGGGTTGGCGAGGTCATGGACGATGTCGGGATGGCCGAGGTCGAGTTCACCGCTCGACGGGATGTGGCAATAGCCTTTTTCCGTCACCGTCATCGTCACCAGTTCGATGTCGGGCGAGGCGAGCGCGGTGAGCGCCGGTGCGGCGTTGTCCTGGCTGTCGATCACCTTCACGATGCTGCCAATGATACGCGCCTCGACATGGTCGTTCTCGCGGATCAGCCTGGTGTAGAGGCCGCCTTGCCGGCCGAGCGTGTCGGCGAGGGTGGGCGGGCGGATGTTGATGCCGACAATGCCCCAGCGGTCGAATTGCAACGACAAGAGGTCGTCGGTGTATTCGGCTTGATGGCAGCGGTGGAAGGCGCCGACGCCAAGATGCGCCATGCCCGGAGCCAGCGACGCCCGGTCATAGGCGGGTGTCTGGACAATGGCCGGAAGCCGGCCAAGCAAGGCCGGTCCGAGCGTTTCCAACGATGCCGAAGCGGCGTTCATCGGTTCGCCCCGATCACCGCCTGCTCCTGGTCGATCACCGCACCGGTCATCGGCCCGGCCGCTTCGGAAAGCAGGAAGACGGCGAGGTTGGCGATATCGTCCGGCTTGAGCAGCCGGCCAAAGGGCTGCGCGGCATTGGCGGCGTCGAGCCAGCCCGGGCCGTTGCCCAGCGTCTCGGCCTGCATGATGCGTTCGGCCGGCGTGTCGGTCCAGCCGACATTGATGCCGTTGACGCGGATGCGGTCGAAGCGGTGGGCGTTGGCGGCGTTCTTGGTCAGCGTCGCCAGCGCGCCCTTGGTGGCGGAATAGACGGCAAGCTCCGGCGAGCCGCAATGGGCGTTGATCGACAGGATGTTGACGATCGCCCCGCTTTGGCCGCGCTTCTTCATGTCGGCGATCGCGGCCTGCATCAGGAAGAAGGGTGCGCGCGCATTGACCGCGAACAGCGCCGCCCAATCGTCCAGCGTCGCGTCGAGGAAGGAAGCGCGGTCGGTCAGGCCGGCGGCGTTGACCAGACCATCGATGCGGCCGAAGTGGTCGATGCAGGCCTGCGCCAGAGCGGCGGGGGTTGCCGGATCCTCCAGGTCGGCGGCGACGAAGAGCGTCGGCGTACCCGATCGCGAAAGCTCCGCCGCCACGGCATTGCCGCGCTTGCTGTCGCGCCCCGTGATCAGCAGGCCAGCAGCGCCGGAACGCGCCAGCGTCTCGGCAATGGCGCGGCCGATGCCTTGCGTCGACCCGGTGACCAGTATCACCTTGCCGTCGAGCCTGGTCTCCATTCCTCCTCCCGGAACAAAGTTTCTATTTTTTGAAATATGGAACGATAATTCCCGGTAGTCAATTGTGCCAGCAGCGCCTCATGTGCCGCGTCGCGCGGCGACGCCTTGGACCAGCGCCATGCCGACCGCCAGCGATGCCGCCAGCGAGCGGAAACCGGCGAAGTCGGATTCCACCACCTCCAGCCAGCTGTCCGAGAGCCGGATCAGCGGGGAGAAGGTGCTGTCGGTGATGGTGACGATGCGGGCGCCGCGTTCGTGCGCCACCGCGACGAGGTCGGGCGTGATCGAATTGTAGGGGCTGAAGGACACCGCCAGCACCGCATCCTGCCTGCCGATGCAGCCGACCTGGTCGAGCGCGGTGGAGCCGACATTGTCGACCAGCACATTGCGTACGCCTTGCTGCGAAAGCGTCAACGACAGGTAGTTGGTGACCGGGAAGGCGCGCTTGGAGCCGATGACGTAGATCAGGTCCGCTTGTGCCAGCGTCCCCACCATCCTTTCGAAGCTTTCGACATCGAAGCCGCTTTCAATGCGGCCGAGCGAGGCCTGCGAGGCGCCGACCATGCCGTGCAGGAAATGCAGGGCGGCGTTTGGCTCGGCCTCGGCGCGCGGCTCGCCGCGTCCTTCCGGCCAGGATCCTTTGACATGGTCCTTGAACAGACCCTGGAAATCGGAAAAGCCGGAATAACCGAAGATCTGGGCAAAGCGCACCAGCGTCGAGGGCTGGACGCCAGCCTGCGCCGCCACCTGGGCGATGGTGCCGAGCGCCACCTCGCTCGGATGCTGCCACAGGAAGATCGCCGCCTGGCGCAGGCGCTTGGGAAAATGCACCGTGCCGGAAGACAGCACGGCGCGCAGCTCCTCATAGTTTCGCGGCTGTACATAGCCAAGCGCCGCCAGGGAACGCCCGCGCTTGCGCGTCGCGGCTTCCTCGGCACTCGATCGTCCGGATGGTTTTCTTGCCCCGCTCATGAATTCAGGCTAGCGCGATACGATCGTTTTACAATATGGAAATTGGAAATCCTGTTCGAAGCGTGTCTTGGAGAGGGATGTAAACGGTTCAAAGTTGGCGCTCTACGAGGCCCCCTCTGTCTGGCAGGACAGAGGGGGCGCCGTAGAACTCGACGGGGATAGCCAGGAGGAGAAAACATGGTCTACGCAACATTGGATGGATCGACGCGCCAGCGTCTGCGGGTTGGTATGGTCGGCGGCGGCCGCAATGCCTTTATCGGCGCGGTGCACCGGCTGGCCATGCGCCTCGACGACCAGATCGTGCTGGTTGCCGGAGCGCTGTCGTCCGATCCGGACAACGCCGCCGCCTCGGCCGCCGAGATCGGCATCGCGCCGGAGCGCAGCTATGCCGATTATCGCGCCATGGCCAAGGCAGAGGCCGCGCGGCCGGATGGCATCGAGGCGGTCGTCATCGTCACGCCCAACCATCTGCACGCGCCGATCGCCACCGCCTTTCTCGAGGCCGGCATCGACGTGATCTGCGACAAGCCGCTGTCGACGACGCTCGGTGACGCCGAAGCGCTGGTGGCGCTGGCGCGCGCGAAAAAGCGCCGCTTCGTCGTCACGCTCAACAACACCGGCTACGCCATGGTGCGCCAGGCGCGCGAAATGGTGATGGCGGGCGAGCTTGGCCGGATCGTATCGGTGCATGGCGCCTATATCCAGGACTGGCTGACCAAGCCGATCGACGCCGACGGCCAGAAGCAGGCGGAGTGGCGCACTGATCCGGCGAGGGCAGGGCAGTCGGCGGTGCTGGCCGATATCGGCGTGCACGCCTTCAACCTGGCAAGCTTCATTTCCGGCCGCGAGGCCGAGACGGTGTCGGCCGACCTGTTCACCGCGGTGCCCGGACGCCGGCTGGACGACAACGCCCATGTGCTGGTGCGCTGGACCGACGGCGCGCGCGGCACGATCCTGGCCAGCCAGACATCGCCGGGCCACTACAACGACCTCTCCGTGCGCATCTATGGCGACAAAGCCGGGCTCGAATGGTCGGGCGCGCGGCCGGAGGAACTGCGCTTTTCCGTCCATGGCGAGGAAACCCGCACGCTGGTGCGCGGCGGTCATGGCTCGACGGCTGAATCCCGCCGCGTGTCGCGCATGCCGGCGGCACACCCGGAAGGCTATATCGAGGCCTTCGCCAATTTCTACCGCGACGCCGCCGACATCATCC
>NZ_JAPYKP010000208.1:0-7369 GCF_037179725.1 Mesorhizobium sp. Cs1321R2N1
AGCGCGTCAGCGTCACCAGCACCCGCTCCGAGATCGCTTCCGGGGAGGGCGCGATCGCCTGGCCACGGCCGTCGCGCCTGCGGGCGAACAGTTCGGCGCCTAAGCGGGCAGCGACGGCATCCCAGTTCGCCTGCTTGCCGAGCACATGGGCGGCGTCCGACGGCGTGAAGCCTGAGATATGCACCAGCCCGCGCGAGACCAGCCGGTTCAGCGTGGCATTCTGGGCGTTCGAGCTCAGCAGCCTGTCGAGGGCGAGCGGTGTCGCGCCGATCGCCTCGTAGAGCTTTGCCTCCGGGGCGGTCAGCCCCGCGGCGAGCCGGTCCGGCACGCCGGTGCGGACCGCGAAACGGCCATCCATGCGGCCGGTGTTGGGGGCGCGCAACTGGCGTTCGAGTTCCGCCGTCACCGCCTCGCCATGCGCCATGCCGGCCAGCGCCAGCGGCACCAGGCGGCGCGGCCCGAGCAGGATTTTCGGATTGAGCGCGCCATCCTCCAGCGTCACCTCGGAATCGCCGCCGAGGCCGAAAGTGCGCATGGCCACCGCCTCGACCATGGTGCGGAAGCCGCCGACGGTGGCGCCTTCCGGATCGAGCCGCGGCCGGCCGCCATCGAGCACAGCGACATCCGTGGTGGTGCCGCCGATGTCGGAGACCACCGCGTTGTCGAGCCCGGTCATGTGGCGGGCGCCGACCAGGCTGGCGGCGGGACCGGAAAGGATCGTCTCGATCGGCCGCTGGCGGGCAAACGCCGCCGAAACCAGCGCGCCATCGCCACGCACCACCATCAGGGGAGCGGCGATATTGCGCGCTGCGAGAAAGCCCTCGGTCGCCGCCACCAGCCGGTCGATCATCGAGATTAGCCTGGCATTGAGCAGCGTGGTGAGCGCACGGCGTGGCCCGCCGAGCTTGGCCGACAATTCGTGGCTTGATGTGACCGGCAGGCCGGTCCTGTCGCGGATCAGCTCCCGGGAGGCGATCTCATGCGCGGGATTGCGGGTGGCGAAATAGGCGCAGACGGCGAAGCCGGACACCGACGCGCCGAGTTCCGGCAGCATCGCCTCCAGTCCGGACAGGTCGAGCTTTGCCGCATTGCCGTGCACATCATGGCCGCCGGGACAAAACACCACCGGGTCGGTGCCGAGTGCCGTCTTCAGCCCATCGCGGGCAAGATCGGCCTCGGAAAAGCCGATCATGACCAGCGCCACCCGGCCGCCCTGCCCCTCGACCAGCGCGTTGGTGGCGAGCGTCGTCGACATCGAGACCAGCTTGATGTCAGCCGGATCGGTGGCCGCCTTTTCCAGCACCGCGTCGACGGCACCCGAAATGCCGACGGCCAGATCATGCCGCGTGGTCAGCGCCTTGGCCTTGGCCAGCACCTTGCCCTTGTTCGGCCCCTGCTGGGGACCTTCGGTCTCGGACCACAGCACGGCATCGGTGTAGGTGCCGCCGGTGTCGATGCCGAGGAAGAGAGGGGCGGGCTTGGTCTTGGCGGTCATTTTGGGGCGAAAGTCCGGGGAAATGGTTTGGTTGCCTGCCCTTAGCCGATACGGGCTTGCGGATAAAGCCGGGAGAGATGGGCCAAGGGACGCGGCACTGGCGCGGTGGAGAATTTATTGAAAGGTCGGCGTGAGGCGCCCCCCTCTGTCCTGCCGGACATCTCCCCCTCAAGGGGGGAGATTGGCAGTCTCAGTACCGGCACTGGCCCAGCAACGTTGGCGATAGGCGAAACCCGGCGTGGCAGCTGATCTCCCCACCTGAGGGGGAGATGCCCGGCAGGGCAGAGGGGGGCGCCTCGCGCCAACCTCCGCAGCTATCCCACAAACCCAACCTTCTTATGACTGCCATCGCAGAACGGTTTGTTGGCCGAGTGGCCGCAGCGGCACAGGAAGACCTTGGTGGCGCGGTCGACCGTGTGGCCGGCGCCGGTGACGATCTCGACATTGCCTTCGAGCTTGAGCGGGCCGTTGGTGGTAGGCGTCGCCTTCAGTGGGCCGTCACGGGCCTCCAGTGCGGGCGTGTCCTTCAGCGCCGGTTCGCCGGTGGCGGCAAAGCCCGCCCTGATGTGGCTGTTGTCGCAGAACGGCTTGTTCTGCGAGGCGCCGCAGCGGCAGAGCGTGGCGCGGAAGAATGTCTCGTCGCCAAGCACGATCTCGGCATGCACCGCCAGCGGACCGTTTTCGCGCAACCGCACGGTGTTGACCACAGGCGGCTTTTCCTGCGGTCCGCCATCCTTGCGCATATAGGTGATGGCGCCCGAGGGGCAATTCTCGGCCAGCGCGACGATCTTTTCGACGCTGGCCGCCTCGGGATGGATCCATTGGCCCGGCGCGTTGGGCACGAAGACATTTGGGTCGCCGAGCACGCAATTGCGCGAGTGGATGCAGCGTTTGCCGGAAAATCCGACGTCGATCTTGTCGCTTTCGACCATACCGGCCATTGGCGTGCTCCCTGTGTGCCTGGAGCACACCGCGCCTGAATGCACGCGGCGTGCCTTGGGTATTTGGGCTATGGTCCCCAGCGGGAAACCCGTCAAGCTGGCAAACCGGTCAGGGGACCAGATCGATCTCCTCGGTCTCGCCGCCGCTGCAGGTATAGCAGCAATCCTCGCATTTTTCCTTGTTGCCGGGGCCGACGCCCCAATAGGTGCCTTCGTCGCCGTCAACCCAGGCGCCGTAGCAGATCGATTCGCCTTCATTGCAGGATATCGGCAGCTGCTTGGTCTCGCCGTCGTCGAGATAGAAATCCTTGCCATCGCCCGGCCAGACATAGTCGCGGTCCTGGCTGTAGAGCTCGAGGCGCATGGCGTTGGGATGGCTGTTCTTGACGGCGAAGGTGACGTCGCCGGCATGGGCGGTTGATACAAACAGGACGGCAAGCGAAAACGCGGCGGCGAGCCGGCGCGCTGATGTGAAAGACATGAAAACCCCCGATGTAGAATCGGCCCCCACGGCCGATGGGGGATCATGGCATGACGCGGGCGGATGCTAAAGGGATGATGCCCGGCAATCCCGTCCAAATCATCGCGGCATTTCGCCTTATCGCTGCCAGAAGGGCAGTTTGGCGATTTCTTCCTCTACCTGTGGGGTCGTCAAACCGATGTCGTCGATCAGATGTGGACTGACCTCCGACATTCGCTTGAGGTCCCAGCGAAAGCGTGTCCGCTCGCGCCAGGCCGCGATGGTGTTTCGCAAGACCGTCAGGCGCCGACGCGGCGCTTGCTTGGGACTTGCGGGCTGCAGCACTGCCGGCGGAACCGAAACAAGGATATGATTCATGACAATCTCCGTGGGGGCGGACTTCTAGGCCCTCGAACTGAAAGAGGTTGCATTCTGCGGGACGCGAACGCCGCCGTAATTAAGGCCCGCCAAATAGTTCTCAAAAGTTCCAAACGGCGTCTAACTCTTTGTTTTCACGCAATTCCTGCAGGGAAAGCGCTATGCGCTTCTCCGGGGCAAACCGCTTCGCACTTTCCTGGAATTGCTCTATAGATGCGCCATGCAGGGAGAGCGCTTTGCCTTTGGCCCGTTCGTGCTCGATGCCGGTGCGGGAACGCTGCTCCGGAACGACGTCCCCGTGGCCATCGGCTATCGCGGGCTGAAGCTGCTCGCGGCGCTGGTCGCAAGGGCCGGCGAAATCATTGAGAAGGCCGAACTCATGGACGCGGCGTGGCCCGGCACGGCCGTCGAGGAAGGCAATCTCACCGTCCAGATCGCGCAATTGCGCAAGCTGCTCGGTCCGCCCGGCATTGCGGGTGAAGGAGGCGGCGAATGGATCAGCACCGTTCCACGCGTCGGCTACCGCTTCACGGGAGCCGTCGAACAGCTCGCCGGCGCCAAGCGAAAACCGTTGCCGCTGCCTGACAAACCATCGATCGCGGTGCTGCCCTTCGTCAATTTCAGCAACGATGCCGGGCAGGACGCTTTCTGCGACGGCTTGACCGAAGACCTGATCACCGACTTGTCGAGGATCTCCGGCCTGTTCGTCATCGCGCGCAATTCGACCTTCGCCTACAAGGGAAGGGCGATGGATGTGCGCGAGATCGCCGGGGAACTTGGCGTCCGCTACCTGCTGGAGGGCAGCGCGCGGCGTGACGCGGGGCGCGTGCGCATCAACGCACAGCTGGTCGACGCGGCGAGCGGCGACCATCTCTGGGCGGAACGCTTCGACCGCGGCCTGGACGATATCTTTGCCGTCCAGGACGAGGTGACCGCCAAGATCGTGGAGGCGTTGCTCGGCCGGCTGCGCGCGCCACCGCCGCGCAACCGACCCCGCAATCTCGATGCCTACGATCTGTGCGTGCGGGCGCGGAAGCTGATCGACGATTCGCCGCAGACGGCACGGGAAGCGCATCTGATGCTGACGCGCGCGGTTGCGCTCGACCCCGACTACGCCGAGGCCTATCGCTGGCTCGCCATGAACCACTGGATGGGATGGGTGCACTGGGGCGAGCCGATCGACCCCAACCGCCGCATTGCCCTGGACCTGGCGCGCAAGGCGGTCGCGATCGATCCGAACGATGCCGGCTGCCACTGGGTGCTCGGCAATTTGCTTGCCTATGAGCATGATTTCGCCGAGTCGGACGCCGAATTCGCCAGGGCGTTCGAACTCGACCCCAACGAGGCCGATGCCTGGGCGACATTGTCCGATATAACGACGCTCGCCGGGCGGGTGGAGGAGGGCCTGCAGCAGATCCGCAAGGCGTTCCGGCTGAACCCGTTTCCGGCAAGCTGGTACTATCTGACGCTCGGCCAGGCGCAATATGCGGCGCGCGACTACGCTGCCGCCGTCGAGACGCTGCGCCGGGACGAGACCTACCGCACCAGCTCACGCCGCTTTCTCGCGGCAAGCCTTGCGCAACTTGGCCGGCTCGACGAGGCGCGCGCGGAGGTCGAGCTGTTCCTCGTCGGCAACCCGCATTTCACGACCCGCCACTGGGTGATGACCGAGCCGTTCCGCGACGACGCGACGCGTGAGCATTTCATCGAGGGCTTCCACAAGGCCGGCCTTCCAGACTGACGCGCCGGAATGACCGCCTGCACTGGATCCCCGATCACGGCACCAGGTCGATCGTCTCGGTCGTGTGCTCCACGCAGATGAAACAGCAGGTATCGCAGGGCTGGTCGTTGTCTGGCCCGACGCCGGCGGAAATCTTGTCGTTCCCATCGACCCAGGCGCCATAGCAGATGTGCTCACCCTGGTTGCACGAAAGCGGCACCGATTTCTGCGAGCCCGGCTCGACAAGGAACACCTTGTCATTGCCAGGCCAGACGGTCTCACGGTCGCGGCTGAACAGCTCGACCGCGACCGCCTCCTTGCGCAGATTCTTGACGAAAAAGGCCATGTCGGCGGCATCGGCCGAATTGGCCAGGACCAGTGCCGCCAGCGCAACCATGCGAAACAGCGTCACCGCCGACCTCCCCGAATCATTCGCGGGCAGGTTCGCACGGCCGCCCGGAACTAGGAAGACACGCGGCCCTCCGCAGTGATCTCACGCCCCAGCCTGACCACTTCACGCACCAGCAGATCGAGATCGTCGCGGCGAGTGCGATGATTGGTGATCGCCACACGCAGCCAGTGCTCGCCATGCACGGTGGTATCGGAGAGTGCCGCGATGCCTTGCTCCTGCAGCCGCAGCATGATCTCGGTGTTGAGCGCCTTCAGCGCTTCGCCCGCCAAACCGGGTTGGTAGCGGAAGCAGACGATGTTGATGGTCGGCGCTGCCGCCAGTTCCAGCGAAGGCTCGGCCTCGATCAGCCCGGCCAGATAGGAGACCTGCGCGATGTTCTGGTCGATCAGGCGGCCGAATTTTTCGACGCCATGCTCCTTCAGCGCCATCCACACTTTCAGGGCGCGAAAGCCGCGCGAGGTCTGCAGGCCATAGTCGTGCAGCCATTCGCCGGATGCGAGGCCGCGCGGCGTCGATTCCAGGTATTCCGGTGTCACCGCGAAGGTCCGGCGGTGCGCTGTGGCATCCCTGACCAGGGCACAGCCGACCTCGAACGGCGCGTGCAGCCATTTGTGCGGATCGAGTGCGATCGAATCGGCCCATTCGATGCCGGCAATGCGGTGGGCGTTTTGCGGCGCGATCGCGATCAGCGCGCCAATACAGCCATCGACATGAAACCAGAGTCCTTCCTCGTGCGCGAGTTTGGCAAGCGCCCTGAGATCGTCGATCGCGCCGGTGTTGACCGTACCGGCATTGCCGATGACGCAGGCCGGCGTGAAGCCGGCTGCCCGGTCCTCGGCGATCGCCGCGCGCAAGGCCGATATGTCGATGCGCAGCCCGGCATCGGTCGCGATCCGGCGCAGCGCCCGGTTGCCGAGCCCGAGCGTTTCCATCGCCTTGCGATGGCAGGAATGGATCTGGTCCGAGCCGTAGAAGCGCAGCGGTTTTTCGATGGCGGCGACGCCGTGTTCGCGCACATCGATGCCGGCCTTGACATTGCGCGCCACGGTCAGCCCGATGATATTGGCCATCGAGCCGCCGCTGACCAACGTGCCGGAGGCCGACGCCGGAAAGCCCAGCATCTGCTTGCACCAGTTCACCACCTGGCTGTCCATCAGCCCGGCGGCATGGTTGCCGCCGCCGAGATTGGAGCCCTGGATCGCCGCGAGGAAATCGCCGAGCGCGCCGGTGAAGTTGCTCGACCCCATGTACCAGGACCAGAAGCGCGGATGGATGTTGCCCATGGGATAGGACATCACGGTGCGCGAGACCTCGCCGTAGACGGCGGCAAGCGGTGCAGGCGAGCGCGGCAACGGGGCGGTGAAGAAGTCCCGCACATCGGCCGGCATCTCCCGCCACACCGGGCGGTCGCGCACGTCGCGCAGATAATCGACGGCATCGTCGACGACCCGGTGCGACAAGGCCTGCACATCGGCCCAGTCGGCGGGGTCAAGCGTTTCCTCGGCCACCATGCCGACGGTTTCTCGCGCGATGTCCATGACTGCCTCCGTCAAGCCGCCGGAAACTGGCAGCCGGGCGTCGAGCGCGACAGCGCCAGCTCGTCGGCATCCATTTCGGCCTCGATGCCGTCGAACAGCGGTGTCGACATGTAGCGCTCGCCAGTGTCGGGCAACATGCACAGGATCACCGATCCCGCCGGCGCCTTCTCCGCGACCTGCCGCGCCACGGCGAAGGTGGCGCCGCCGGAAATGCCGGTGAAGATGCCTTCCTTCTGGGCTAGCGCCCGCGCCCATTTGATGCCCTCTGGCCCGGCGATCGGCATCACCTCGTCATAGAGGCTGGCGTCGATCGCTTCCTGCAGGACATTGGGGATGAAGTCCGGCGTCCAGCCCTGGATCGGGTGCGGCTCGAAGGCCGGGTGGCTGGCGGCGGGGGCGCCATCGGCACCGCGCAGCTGCGCCTT
>NZ_JAPYKP010000209.1:0-7248 GCF_037179725.1 Mesorhizobium sp. Cs1321R2N1
CCGCCAACCGGACCGACCGCCCCGGTGCGGCCTTCACCATCAGGATGCCGGTCCCGGCGCAAGCGCGCGGTGGCGGCAACCGCGGCGACGTACCCGGCGTGGACCAGCCCTGATGACCAATTCGAATGTCAGGATACTGGTTGTCGATGACGAGCCGCCGATCCGCAAGCTGCTGCGGGTCGGCCTTGCCAGCCAGGGCTACACGGTCAGCGAGGCGTCCAACGCCAAGGTGGCGATCGAGCTGATGGAACAGGAAAAGCCCGACCTGGTGTTGCTCGATCTCGGCCTGCCCGGCATGGGGGGCCATGACCTGCTGCGCAAATGGCGTGACGAGGGCGTCGACATTCCCGTCGTCATCCTCTCCAGCCGCACCGACGAGGCCGGCATCGTCAGCGCGCTCGAACTCGGCGCCGACGATTATGTCACCAAGCCGTTCGGAATGAACGAACTGGTGGCGCGCATCCGCGTTGCGCTGCGCCACAAGTTCCAGCAACAAGGCGAAAAGCCGGTTTTCCAGAGCGGCGACCTCAGCGTCGATCTGGTCAAGCGCATCGTCAAGATCGAGGACAGGGAGGTGAAGCTCTCGCCGAAGGAGTACGACATACTGCGCATCCTGGTGCAGCATGCCGGCAAGGTGCTGACCCACCACTTCATCCTGAAGCAGATCTGGGACGATTCGACCGACGTGCAGTATCTCAGGGTCTATGTGCGCCAGCTCAGGCAGAAGATCGAAAAAACCCCCGACCAGCCGCGCTACATCACCACCGAGACCGGGGTCGGCTACCGCCTGCGTGTCGAGTGAATAACCCGTCCGATAGAACCTGCGTCAGCCGATGGCTGCGAGCGGCCGATTTGCCGCCGCCGATATCCGCAAGGCGGCGAGGCAGCCCAGAATGCCGAGCGGCACGAAGGCAAGGAACAGCCAGCTCGCGACACCAGCGGCCGCGTCATGGTTCAGGCCTTGCGAAAAACCGCTGGCATTGGCGACGATGCCGGCAAGGGCGGCGCCCACGGCATAGCCGATGCGCTGCATGGTCGGCACCGCGGCCGAGGCGATGGTCTGTTCGTCGTCCGGGGCGGAGGCGACGATGACGCGGGTGAGGAACGGCCAGGCGATGCCGAAGCCGCCGCCCTGCAACAGGGCGCAGACCAGGATCAGCGGGATCGAGCCCAGCGGTATCGTGTAGGAGAAGCCGGCGATGCCCGCCGCGATCATCAGTGCGCCGCAGACGATGATCAGCCTTTCGCGCCGTGGCGGCGCGTTGGCGACGAGGATCGACAGGATCGACCAGGCGATCGATTCGGCGGCGATGATGTAGCCGGTGGTCAGCAGCGGAATGTCGTGCAGGCTGGTCAGCAGCAGCGGCCCGTAGACGCCGAAGGAGCAGGTCGCGATGGAAAAGGCGGCCACCATGGTCATGCCGGCGCCGACCGGCGTGCGCCATGAGAACAGCCGCGCCGGGAAAAGCCGGGAGCGCGGCTTCAGCGCATCGATGTAGAAGAACAGCGCGAGACCTGCCAGCCCCAGCACGATCAGCAGCGAGGAACGCAGCAGGGCGATGTCGACGCCGGCCGAGGCGATCAGCACCACGGCAATAGCAAGGCAGCCAAGCGCCATGAACGGAAAAGGCGGCGCCTTACCGGCGCTCGTGCTGGGTCTTGTCGCTTCCGGCGTGTCGAGTACGAGGAAGCTTGCCAGCGCCATGGCGGTGCCGCCGAGAGTGAAGACGCCGAAGGCCCAGCGCCACGACAGCAATTCGGTCATAACAGCGCCGAGGAGCGGGCCGCTGAACGCCGCGACGCCCCAGATCGCCGACATGATGCCGAAAAGCTGCGGCCAGATGGCACGCGAAAACAGCCGCTCGACCGAGACGAAGGCCAGCGACACCAGCGCGCCACCGCCCAGCCCCTCGATCAGCCGGCCGGCCAGGAACAATTGCATCGAAGGCGAGGTGGCGCAGATCAGCGCCCCGGCGGCGTAAAGCAGGGCGGCGACCACCATGTTGGTGCGCAGCGCCACATAGCTCACCAGCCGTCCCGCCGCGGCACCGGCGACGATGGCGCCGAGTTCGTAGATCGCCAGCGACCAGCCGACGAGCTGCACGCCGGCCAGTTCGCCGACCATGGCCGGCATAACGGTCGCCACCATCGTCTCATTGGTGGCATGAAGCAGGATGCCGAGGCTGATGAAGCAGAAGCGCGCCAGGTCGCCGCTTGCCCACAATGCGCGCCAGTCAACCCTGTTTGTGCTGATCTCGGTCATGTCCATCCCTGCTTTGCATATCTTGATGCAGCCGCACGGCACCAGAAGCCAGCGCGAGGCGTCCGGCAGGACCATGCGCGCGGCGTCGAGATGCTGTTTTGCTCGGGACGGGTTTGTAGAACCTCAACCGCGATTGAGCTCAAGCGATTTTTTCGAGATATGTTTGGACCCAGCGTCGTCCTGGATGCACCGCTTGCCGGCAAGCATGATTTGCAATCATGGCAGCGGCGATAGCTGTCCTCGGCATGGCGTCCCCAAAAAACAAACGGCGCGGAACCATCCTATCCGGTTCCGCGCCGCAGAGCGAAGGGTCTGGAGCCGAGGCCCCAAACCGCTTATTTGAGGGAGTGGATCAGCTCCAGCGAAGTCACCGCCACGGCGAGATTGACGCCCGTCTGCGCCTGGACGCTGAGCGGCTCCAGCATGAAGGCGCTGTCGAAGCCACCGACCAGCAGGTTGGCGCCGCCGCCAGTCACGACGCTCGCCTCGGCGTTCACGCCGTAGTAGCTGCCGGCAAGATCGCCCGCGTCACGGTCGCGGGTCGCGGCAAAAACCGCCCAGATGAGCTGGCCCTGGTGCGTCTTGCCGACATCGACACCGAGCTTCGAGATGACGCCTGTATAGATTTCCGATGGCCCGTGATGATGGGGCCGGAAGACGCAGGACACGCCCTTGTTGGACGTCACGATATAGCCGGTGCCGCCATCGATGGTGCAGTCGAGCGTGCCGAGTTGCAGCTTGCCGGCGCTGGCCGGGGCGGCAGCGAAAACGGTCGTTGCAAGAGCAGCGGCGCAGACGAGTTTCTTGATCATGGGGAGGGTCCTTTCGCAATCAGTCTTCAGTAACGTCTCGGGCGCCGCGACCGTTCCGCCGAAAACTTGGCGCGAACAAGGCAGGGGTTAACGGCTTGTCGCGGGGGTTAACACAGGGTTGCCGGATTGGCGGCGATCCGCCGCGCCGCGTGTCCTTTCGGACACGCACGATGCAATGGGGTGCTTGGCGCGGGCTTGAGGAAGCCGATGTCAGCTGACGCGGGCGAGACCGTCCTTGGCCGGCTGGTAGGTGGGGTTGAGGCGCACGGCCTCGCGATAGGCCTTCGCCGCCTTTGCCTTGTCGCCGCGCCGTTCGTAGATCAGCGCCTGGTTGGCCCAGGCCTCGGCGTTCTGGCCGTCGAGCTTGATGGCCATGTTGAAGTCGGAGAAGGCGTTGTCCTCGTCGCCGGTCGCAAGATAGGAGAGGCCACGGCCGTTGTAGGGCTCGGCGGCGTCAGGAGCCAGCGAGATGGCGGTCGAGAAGTCCTCGATGGCGAATTTGTGCTGGCCCTGGCTCTGATAGATCAGGCCGCGATTGTGGTAGGCGCGGGCATCCGTCGTGTCGAGCTGGATCGCCTTCTGGAAGTCGGTGAAGGCATCCTGGGTGCGGCCCGCCTTGCGGTAGAGATTGCCGCGGCCGATATAGGCGGCGTCATAGTTGCCGTTGATCTGGATCGAGCGATTGTAATCCGCGAGTGCGGCTTCCTGGTTGCCGAGGAAGCGCTGGATGAGGGCCCGGTTCGAATAGGCCTGATAGAAATTCGGGTTGAGCTGGATGGCCTGGTTGAAGTCCTTGAGCGCCTGCTGGTACTGGCCGCCGCGGCCATAGGCCGAACCGCGCACATTGTAGCCTTCAGGATCCTGAGGATTGCGCTGGATGACCGCCGACAGCGAGGAGATGTTCTCGCTCGACCCTTGCGCCTTGTCGATGTTGTTGAACTCGCCGGCCGGGCCCGACGTCTGGCAGCCGGCAAGCACCAGTCCGGAAAGCAGGGCCGCTGTCAGGGCGAAACCACGCAATGCGGTCCCGCGCTCCACGCTTGTTGCGTTCATGTCTGCCCTGTCCTCACTTGCGCCGTCGTTCAGGTCCGGTTCCCCCCTCCGGGCCGGGTCACAATCAAAATAAAAGGGTGGCGGCGATTCCACATCGCGCCACCCTGGTATCCTTCGAAAAGGACGAAATATTGGCGATAATCAGCGCGGCGGACGCGCTGCACCGGCGGCACCGCCAGCAGCAACCGGACGCGGGGTCATCGGCAGCAGGCCTTCGCGCTGTGCACGCTTGCGGGCCAGCTTGCGGGCGCGGCGAACGGCTTCGGCCTTTTCACGGGCGCGCTTCTCGGAAGGCTTCTCGTAGTGGCCGCGCATCTTCATTTCGCGGAAAATGCCTTCGCGCTGCATCTTCTTCTTCAGCGCGCGAAGCGCCTGATCAACGTTATTGTCGCGGACGAGTACCTGCACGGGCAATCCTGTCTTTCGGGTTTGATATCAACAGGCAAGCAGCCATAGCCGCAAGCCTCCGCGGCGCTCGACACCACGAATTGTGGCGGCTGATAGCAGAATCAAGCCTCGCTGTCCACAGTCGAAATGACGGACGACAGCCAAATTGCCACGGTCGCCTGGAGATAGGCTGCCCGTTACGCCGTGGCCAGGTGCAGCCGCTCGAAATCCTCGAAGAACTCACCGTAATCGCAGGTGATCTCCTCGCCGACGGCGATATCCCGGGTCGCGGTGGCGCCGCCATATTGCGAAAAATCGGTGTTCGGGGTCGCCGAATGGTTCATGAAGCGGCCATTGTCGACCTCATAGACGATGAAACCGGGCTTGTCGGGGCTCGGATAGGCATAACGGTCGAGCAATTCCTTCAGGGGTTGCGGCGCCGTCTCGTATTTGTCCATCGGGAGCAGCCGATCGAAATCCGGATCCAGGCGCCAGATCGAGGCGCCCTTCCGGATGGGCTCGGCGGCGAACATGCCGACGCCTTCGATTGCACTCTGGGCGACATAGGTTCGGATCAGCATCATGGTTCCAGGACCCGTCTTGGCAAGAAGACCCGTTTAGATAGAAACGGAATCGCCAAATCGCGCCGAAAAAGCAAGACCGGCGCCCTGCGTCACAACGACGAACAGGCCTGTTCCCCATAAAAATCCTTCACGTCCGGTTGATCGACACGCCGCCATCCGCAAACAGCGCGGTTCCCGTGGTGAAGCTCGAGGCGTCGGAGGCGAGGTAAAGCGCGGAGCGGGCGATCTCTTGCGGCCGCGCCATGCGCTTGAGGGCGTGGAGGCCCTCGACGAAGGCGCGAGCCTCAGGCGTGGTCGTCGTCGCGCCTGGCGTGTCGGTCCCGCCGGGCAGCAGCGCGTTGACGCGCAGCCCCTTCGGTCCGTATTCGGCGGCCAACACCTGCGTCAATCCGATCAGGCCGGCCTTGGCCGCGGCGTAGGCGGCCATGCCCGGCATTCCGGCGGTGTAACCGACAAAGCTCGACGTGAAGATCAGCGAGCCGCCGCCGTGCTCGAGCATGGCCGGTATCTGATACTTCGCACCGAGAAAGGCGCTGGTCAGATTGGTGTCCATCGTCCCGTGCCATGTCTGTGCCGACATGTCGGGGACAGGCCCCATCGGCCCGACGGAGCCGGCATTGTTCAACGCGATGTCGAGTCCACCGAAGCTGCCGACCGCCAGCTCGACGAGAGCTTTTGCGTAGGTCTCGTCGGTAACATCCCCCGCGAGAGCGACAGCCGTGCCGCCGGCGTCCTCGATTTCAACGGTGAGTGCATCAAGCTCAGCTTGGCGGCGAGCGGAAATGACCAGCTTGGCGCCTTCCTCCGTGAACAGTTTGGCGGTGGCGCGGCCGATGCCGGAACTGGCGCCGGTGACGATGGCGATCTTGTTGGCGAGTGCGAGCATGTCTGGCATCCTTGTCCTTCGCGCCAGCTTTGCCGGCGATAGGATGCTTCGTCGCAAATCGGCAGGACAGCAGCCACCCGAAAGCCGCAGAGGCTCGCACCAACTATTGCCGCAGCAGCCAAGCCAATCGGTCCATCGAGAACACGTAGCTGATGACGATCAGCACGGCCATGATGGTGCCCGTGGCGGCATGGCCTGCCACATGGAAACCCGCCGCGCCGCCGAACAGGACGACGAATTCCAGCGTCAGCCTGACAGCGCCAGGCACCGGTACCGGTGCACTCCCTGAACGGCTCGGATCGCCGGGCACGGCAAAAATCCCCCACAACGGTGCAGCGATGAGTGGCAAGGCAAGGGCCAGGATCCAGTGCCACCAGCCCTCGAAAAGGCTCCAGCCTGCCATGCCGAGGCCAAGCAAAGCCGCCAGTTCCAGCAGGAAGCGCAATGTGAGATTCCACCAAACGTTGCCCACCATCATCCTCCGAATCCCCGACGCCGGGAAGTGTGACTGAAGCCAGTCATAGGGGCCAGACCGGATACCTCTTTTTCAGCACGGCGCAAAACGGCAAGCGCCGTCGCAAACAGCGCAAGGATGGCAGCGCCATTTCGCTAGTGATACACCTCGCGCGCTGGGCCGAAGGAAGACCCGGCTGCAATCCGCGAGACCTTTTGGCGCGAGGCTGGACCGTGAAGAAATACTCTGTATTCGCCATCGCCCGCGAGGCCATGCGCGGCCACAAGGGCTGGGAGGAACAATGGTCCTCGCCGGAGCCCAGGAAGGAATACGACGTCATGATCGTCGGCGCCGGCGGTCATGGATTGGCGACGGCCTATTATCTCGCCACCGTGCACGGCATCACCAATGTCGCGGTGCTGGAAAAGGGCTGGCTGGGCGGCGGCAATACCGGCCGCAACACAACCATCATCCGATCCAACTATCTCTATGACGAGAGCGCAGGGATTTACGACCATGCGCTGAAGCTGTGGGATGGGCTCTCCCAGGAGCTCAACTACAACGTCATGTATTCGGCGCGCGGCGTCATGATGCTCGCCCACAATGTGCACGACATCCAGGTGCTGAAGCGCCATGTCCATGCCAACCGGCTGAACGGCATCGACAATGAATGGCTGACGCCGGAGCAGGCCAAGGAATTCTGTCCGCCGCTCAATACCTCGAAAGACGCGCGCTATCCGGTCGTCGGGGCTGCCCTGCAGCGCCGCGGCGGCACGGCGCGGCATGACGCGGTCGCCTGGGGCTATGCG
>NZ_JAPYKP010000210.1:0-7222 GCF_037179725.1 Mesorhizobium sp. Cs1321R2N1
GGGACGGTCCGCGGGCGCGCCTGTTGCCGGTGCGCCGGCGGCATCGGCCGTCGCGTTGCCTCGGCCGCGCGCCTGTCCGTTCTGCGGGCGGTTGTTGCGGCCGTCGCGATGGCGCGGACGCTGGTCAAAGCGACCTTGGCGCCACAACAGGATCGGCTTTGGCGCTTCGGCTTCCGGCGCGGGTTCGCCGGCGGCTTCCGCAGCCGCAACTGGTTCGGTGACTTCCGTCGGCGCGGAGGCCTCGACGGTCGGCTCCGCCGCTGCGGCGTTCTCTTCTGTGGGCGCGGCGTCAATCTCGGCAGTTTCAGGTTCGGCCTGCGGTTCAACCGGCGCCGGCTCGACCGATTCAACGGCGGCTTTGGCTACCGGCGCCTGTTCGCCGGCAACTTCGGCCGTGGCTTCCGCCTGTTCTTGCGCGACAGGCTCTGCTGCCGTTTCCGCGATGACCTCGGCCGGAGCTTCGATGGTGGCCTCGGCGGCTGCCGTTGCCGAACCCTCGACCGCTGCCTCCGCGGCCGCATCTACAGCGCCGGCTTCCGTTACCGCGGCTTCCACTGCCGCCTCTTCCGCCGCCTTGGCCTGTTCCGCGCGGGCTGCCTCTTCGGCTGCCTGCTTGGCTGCGGCGGCTTCCCGCGCGGCAGTGTCCTGCGCTTCCAGCCGTGCCTTGACTTCAGCCGCGGGTTTCGGCTCGGCGCGATAGCCTAGGCCCTTGAGGATCTCTTCCATGTCGTCGGCGGTGGCGCCGAGGATCGACATCATCGGCGGCGTCACCATGAAGGACTGGCCGTCATAGGCGCCGTCCGGTCGTTGGCCGAGGCCGGGCTTCCAGTTGGTCGCCGGGCGAATCAGGTCGGCCAGCCGCTCGAGAATGTCGATGCGTACGGCGCGGCGGCCGAGATTGCGGTAGCCGGCAAGCTTGTAGAACGCCTTGTCGAAGGCCGGATCGATGACCACCGAGGTGCGGCCCGACGCCAGCGCATGGACGACGTCGCCGAAGCCAGGCTTGTCCTTGCCGTCGTTCTTCAGCGCCCACAGCAAGGTCACCAGTCCGGCGGGTGCCGGCTTGATCAGCGCCGGCACGAAGACGTGGTAGGCACCGAAGCGCACGCCGAGCCGGCGAAGTGCCGCGCGACCTTCCTGGTCGAGCGACTTCATCTCCTCGGCGATGTCGCGGCGATTGATGAGGCCGAAATTCTCGACCAGCTGGAAGGCGATACCGCGGCCGATGCCGGAAATCTGCTCGGCATTCTTCAAGTCGACCAGCGGCTTCAGCAGGGATTCGATCTGGAAATTGACGAAACGTTCGGCGCGCGCGGCGACCTTGTCGCGCGCCGGGCCGGTCAGCTGTTCGTCGGCCAAAAGCACCAGGCGTGGCTTAAGCGCGTCCTCGCCCGAAACCAGCGCGCCGATCGGCGCGCCGATCCAGCGCAGCGTGCCGTCCGAGCCGAGCGCGAGATCGCCATTGGCGCAGGCGCCGAAGCGCTCCGCGCGTGCCTCGAATTCGGCGGCCAGCGCCTTTTGCGCGGCCGTGCGCACGGCCTTGGCGTCCTCGCCGCCGGCAGTCTGGTCGGCGGTGAAACGGAACCCTTGCAACTCGCCGACATGATGGCCTTCGACAAGGACGGTTCCGGTAGGGCTGATTTCGGCTTCAGGCATGGTATTTTCTCTAAGGCGCCGCATGAGGACGGAAGTCCTGCGGTCTACGAAGCGTTTCGTCAACCGCTCATGCAGCGCATCCGACAGTCTGTCTTCGATTTCGCGCGTCTTTTCCCGCCAGTGTGCCTGATCGGCCAGCCAGCCGGGCCGGTTCGACACGAATGTCCAGGTGCGGATCTGGGCGATGCGGTGCGACAGCGTATCGATGTCGCCCTCGGTGGTGTCGGCGCGGCGCACCTGCTCGGCCATGTAATTCTCGTCGACATGGCCATGCCGGGCGAGGTCCATGTAGATCGAGGCGATGAGATCGGCATGCTGGGCCGGCGCAATCTTGCGATAGTCCGGCAGCGCGCAGGCTTCCCACAGCAGCGCCACGCGCTTGGCATCGGTTGCGAGCGCGCGGATGCCTTCGTCGCGGGAGAGATGTTCGAGCGCTTGCGCATCGACGGCAGGCAGCGCGCGTGTCAAGCCTTCGACCGGAGCGTTGGTTTCGATCGATCGCTTCAGCGCATCGAGGCTGGCGAAATTGAATTGCGCGGTGCGCCATTGCAGCACCTTCACCGGGTCGAAGTCATGGCCCTCGATCTTCTGGACCAGATCCTCGTCGAGCGGATCGACCTGGCCGGTGACGCCAAACGTGCCGTCGCGCAGATGCCTGCCGGCGCGGCCGGCGATCTGGCCGAGTTCGGCCGCCGTCAGATTGCGGTACTGGTAGCCGTCGAACTTGCGGTTCTGGGCAAAGGCGACATGGTCGAGATCGAGGTTGAGCCCCATGCCGATCGCGTCGGTGGCAATGAGGTAGTCGACATCACCCGACTGGAACAGCGCGACCTGGGCATTGCGGGTGCGGGGTGACAGCGCCCCGAGGACGACGGCCGCACCGCCCTGCTGGCGGCGGATCAACTCGGCGATGGCGTAGACCTCGTCGGCGGAGAAGGCGACGATCGCGGTACGCCGTGGCAGGCGGGTCAATTTCCTGGAGCCGGCATAGGACAGATGCGACAGCCGCGGCCGCGTCACCACCGAGACGCCCTTCAGCAGCCGCTGGAGGATGCCGTGCATGGTGGCCGCGCCGAGCAGCAGCGTTTCCTGGCGGCCGCGCAGATGCAGGATACGGTCGGTGAAGATATGGCCGCGCTCGAGGTCGCCGGCCAGTTGCACCTCGTCGATGGCGACGAAGGCGGCATCGGTCTCGCGCGGCATGGCTTCGACGGTGCAGACCGAATATTTGGCGCCTTGCGGCTGGATCTTCTCCTCGCCGGTGATCAACGCCACCTTGTGGGCGCCGACCTTCTCGCAGACGCGCGTGTAGACCTCGCGGGCCAGCAGCCTCAGCGGCAGGCCGATGACGCCGGTTTCGTGCGCCACCATGCGCTCGATGGCGAGATGGGTCTTGCCGGTGTTGGTGGGGCCAAGCACCGCGGTCACGTCGCGGCCCGACAGGATCAGCGGCTCGGTGTGTTTCTGCTGGATGTTCATCGGCTCGGAAATAAGGCTTTCTGGCCTCTCGTGGTCGGGAGCGTGCCTGGACGGCGCGTATGACAGCCGACACATAGGGATTTCGGGCGCGAAGCGAAAGCGGAATGTTCCAACCGGGTTCCGAAGACGTCCGCGTCAGCCCGCAAATCAGCCCCTGCTTAACAGTTGGAACGAGTCTGGAACGAATCAGCGACGAATCGGTGACTCCGTCAGGTTCAGCTTTTGTTCACGGCTAGATATGGATTTTGTGACCTCGAGTCTCACCACATGCTGAATCACCGGATTGGCCCGTTTTATGCTAGGCGGGCTTTGCCGTTAATCTTTGCCTGTGAACGATGCGGGAGGATCGGTATGCCCCGCTCAAGCTTCTGAAATCGTTAATCTTTCTGAACTCGACATTAAGGAATAGCAGGCGATCGCGGCCATTAATGTTAACATTGCGCTCAAAGCCGGAACGAATCGGCGACAAATCAGCGTCAGCGGTTTTTTCTCCTTTTGTTCCCCCAATATCCTGTGTTGTGAACAGCTTATCCACCGAGAATCCACAGGCTTGACCACAGGGTTTCGCACAGACGCGCTGCCGCCATTACCTTTGCGTGCCGGATTGGAGCATCGCGCCACAGCGAAGCCTTCCCAAAGAGCAAACGTCATTTGAAAGCGGACCGATTTCCCGGTCCGCTTGTTGGGGGACACGCGTCGATCCCCATCAGTTGGCTGCGGTGAGAAGACGTCTCAGACGAAGTACTGGCCACCGTTGGCGGTGAGGGTCGAGCCGGTGATGAAGCCGGCGTCTTCGGAAGCGAGGAAGACGACGCAGCGCGCGATCTCTTCCGGTTCGCCAAGGCGGCCGACGGGGATTTGCGGGATGATGCGTTCGTTGAGCACTTTCTCGTCTATCGCCTTGACCATCTCGGTGGCGATGTAGCCGGGGCAGATGACGTTGACGGTGATGCCCGCGCGCGCGCCTTCCTGCGCCAACGCCTTCGAGAAGCCGATGTCGCCGGCCTTGGCGGCGGAGTAATTGACCTGGCCGGCCTGGCCCTTCTGTCCGTTGATCGAGGAGATGGTGATGACGCGGCCGAATTTGCGGTCACGCATACCGCTCCACAGCGGATGCGTCATGTTGAAGACGCCCGACAGATTGGTGTCGATGACCTCTTTCCACTGCTCGCGCGTGATCTTGTGGAACATGGCGTCGCGGGTGATGCCGGCGTTGTTGACCAGCACCGAGACCGGGCCGAGGTCGGCCTCGATCTGCTTGATGCCGGCGGCGCAAGCGTCATAATCGGCGACCGACCATCTGTAGACCGGAATGCCGGTTTCGGCCTTGAATTTCGCCGCCGCATCGTCGTTGCCTGCATAATTCGCGGCAACCGAATAGCCGGCAGTCTTCAAAGCGATCGAGATCGCCGCGCCGATACCGCGCGATCCACCCGTGACGATTGCAACTTTGGTCATGTGTCCTCCCTTTGGTCGGAGGGGCGAATAGGGAGCAGCCAATAGCGAATGGGGATTTGATGTCCCGCAGCACTGAGGCCGTTCTTCCCTATTCGCTCCTCCCTATTCGTTACTGGCTAGGTTAAATCGCTTCGACGCACATGGCGACGCCCATGCCGCCGCCGATGCACAGGGTGGCCAGTCCCTTTTTGGCGCCGCGTCGGCGCATCTCGAAGACCAGCGTGTTGAAGATGCGGGCGCCAGACGCCCCGATCGGGTGGCCGATGGCGATGGCGCCGCCATTGACGTTGACGATCGCGGGATCCCAGCCCATGTCCTTATTAACGGCGCAGGCCTGCGCGGCGAACGCCTCGTTGGCCTCGACAAGGTCGAGATCCCCGGCCGACCATCCGGCCCGCTCCAAAGCCTTGCGCGAGGCGGGAATGGGTCCGGTGCCCATGATCGCCGGATCGACGCCGGCGGTTGCCCAGGACGCTATCCGCGCCAGCGGGGTGATGCCGCGCCTGGCGGCTTCCGCTTCGCTCATCAGCAGCGCACCGGCGGCACCGTCATTGATGCCGGAAGCGTTGGCCGCGGTCACGGTGCCATCCTTGTCGAAGGCCGGCTTCAGCTTGGTCATGGCATCGATCGTAGCGCCGTGACGGATGTACTCGTCCTGATCGACAACCGTGTCACCCTTCTTGCCCTTGATGGTGAAGGCGACGATCTCGTCCTTGAACTTGCCGGCCTTCTGCGCGGCCTCGGCCTTGTTCTGCGAGGCCAGCGCGAACTGATCCTGGTCGTCGCGGGTGATCTGGAACTGGCGGGCGACGTTCTCGGCGGTGTTGCCCATGTGGTAGCCGTTGAAGGCGTCCCACAGCCCGTCCTTGATCATGGTGTCGATCATCTTGTAGTCGCCCATCTTGACGCCGGCGCGCAAGTGCTCGGCGTGCGGCGACAGCGACATCGATTCCTGGCCGCCGGCGATGATCACCTTGGCGTCACCGGTGGCGATCTGCTGCATGCCGAGCGCGATGGCGCGCAGGCCCGAACCGCAAACCTGGTTGAGGCCCCAGGCGGTGGTCTCCTTGGGCAGGCCGGCCAGGATCGAGGCCTGGCGGGCCGGGTTCTGGCCTTGCGCCGCGGTCAGCACCTGGCCGAGGATGACCTCGTCGACCTCGCCCGCCTCGACACCGGCACGCGCCAAAAGTTCTTTGACGACGACGGCGCCGAGTTCATGCGCGGGCGTGGCGGCGAAGGCACCGTTGAAGGAGCCTACGGCCGTGCGCGCGGCGCTGGCAATGACGATGGAAGCGGACATTTTCTTCTCCAGACTTCAAGGGTGTTGTTGTGCCGTTGAGGACTTTTCTTGCCCTTTCGCAACCCCAAGTCAAACCGGAAATCGGCATGACGCCCATGCGCCGCAAGCAGGCCAAGCCTCGCCGCCCCGGTGGCCCAGCCGCTGCTGCGCAGCATATTTAGCCTGCCATGCAGCATTATATGATCCCGCAGTGCACAAACTGCTTGGAATTGTGAGGCTTTTGCGCATATCCTCAAAAAGGGCGCAATCGTTACCGGCTGCTTACTCAGGCGTGCCGGTGTCCGGGGAGGATGCAGATGGCCGCAAAAGACGACCCGATCATTATCAAGAAATACGCCAACCGCCGCCTCTATAATACGGGGACGAGCACCTATGTGACGCTCGAGGATTTGGCCGAAATGGTCAAGAAGGGCGAGGAATTCACCGTCCAGGACGCCAAGACCGGTGACGACATCACCCATCCGGTGCTGACCCAGATCATTTTCGAGCTGGAGAACAAGGACGGGCAGAACATGCTGCCGATCCCTTTCCTGCGCCAGCTGATCGCCTTCTACGGCGATCAGATGCAGATGATCGTGCCGAGTTTCCTCGAACAGTCGATGATCGCCTTCTCAAAGGAACAGGAGCGGTTCCGCGAGCAGATGAAGGGCGCCATCGGCAAGTCGCCGCTGGACGTGATGAAGATGGCGACGCCGATCAAGGCGCTGGAAGAACAGACGCGCCGCAACATGGAAATGTTCCAGAATGCGATGCGGCTGTTCACGCCATTTCCGCCTCCGGGCTCGGCGCCCGCCGCGGCTCCCGCCGAACCGGCCAGGAAAGAAACGCCGGAAAAGCCGGACGATCTGCAACAGCTGAAAGACCAGATCGCGGCCATGCAGCGCAAGCTCGACACGATGTCGTAAGCGCATAGCGCTCACGACATTTATGGCAGCAATCCTTCATAGCGGCCGCGCGGCCGGATGATGCTGCCGCTCACGATCTGTTCGACCATGTGCGCGGCCCAGCCGACGCTGCGTCCAAGCGCGAACAGGTGAAACGGTGCATCGCGCGGCAAGCCGAGGCCGCGCGTCAGCACGGCCAGGGCAAAATCTATGTTCGGTTGAGCGCCGGTCGCGGCAATGGCGGCGGTTTCCAGCGACCGCAACGTCTCGTCGGTGTTGTCGAGGCCCGCCAGAAGCGCTGCGGCCCGGGGATCGCCCTCGGGATAGAGCGGGTGGCCGAATCCCGGCAGTGGCCGGTCGTGGCCAAGCCAGCGCCGGATCGCGGCATCGGCGCCATGCCGCGCCGCGTCTTCGGCGAGTTGCATCACGGCTTCGCCAGCGCCGC
>NZ_JAPYKP010000211.1:0-7146 GCF_037179725.1 Mesorhizobium sp. Cs1321R2N1
CGGCGGCGATGTCATCAAGGACACGACGACCGCCGCCTTCGCCGCCGACGTCATCCAGGAATCGCGCCGTCAGCCGGTGCTGGTCGATTTCTGGGCGCCATGGTGCGGACCTTGCAAGCAGCTCACCCCGCAGCTGGAAAAGGCGGTCAAGGCCGCCGGCGGCCGGGTCAAGCTGGTCAAGATGAACATAGACGACCATCCCTCGATCGCCGGCCAGCTCGGCATTCAGTCGATTCCGGCGGTCATTGCCTTCAAGGACGGCCAGCCGGTCGACGGCTTCATGGGCGCCATTCCCGAGAGCCAGATCAACGAATTCATCACCAAGGTCGGCGGCAAGGGCAATGGCGCGCCGCCGGTGGCCGAGGCCCTGGCCGCGGCAACCGAAGCCCGCGACGCCGGCGACATGCAGGCCGCCGCCGACATCTATGACGCCATCCTGGCGCAGGCTCCGGAGACGGTCGAGGCGATTGGTGGGCTGGGCGACCTTTTGTTCGAGACCGGCGACACAGAGGGTGCCGAGATGCTCCTGGCAACGGCGCCGGAAGCCAAGAAGGATGCACCGCCGCTGGCTGCCCTGCGCGCCAAGATCGCGCTGGCCGCGCAGGCGGCGGCGTTGGGCAATCCGGCCGAGCTCGAACGGCGCTTGGCCGAAAACCCCAAGGACCATCAGGCGCGTTTCGATCTGGCAATGATCCAGAACGCCAAGGGCGATCGCACGGCAGCCGCCGACAATCTGCTGGCCATCATCAAGGCCGACCGGAGCTGGAACGAGGATGGCGCCAGGACACAGCTGCTGCAGCTGTTCGAGGCCTGGGGCATGACCGACGAGGCGACGCTTGCCGCGCGCCGCAAATTGTCGGCATTGCTGTTTTCCTGAGCCGGTTATCGGTTGTTTTGTCGCACGGGCTTGTGGTGTCGGGCCTGAGCGCCAGATAGGACAGGGCAGGTTGACGCTTCGCAAAGGAAGCGATCGGGAGGAACGAGGTGCAAGCGGGAAACGCGCATTACCGGCTCGCCAAGGATTTGCCGTCGACGATCGCGCTTTTTCCGCTCGAGGGCGCGCTCCTGCTGCCAGGCGGCCGCATGCCGCTCAACATCTTCGAGCCGCGCTACCTGCAGATGGTGGACGAGGCGGTCGCCGGCTCGCGTGTCATCGGCATCATCCAGCCCGGCCTCAATGGCGCCTTGCGCGAGGATGGCGAGCCGGAACTTTGCAATGTCGGCTGCATCGGCCGCATCATCGCTTTTTCGGAGACCGGCGACGGCCGCTACCTGATTTCGCTGCAAGGCGTGTGCCGGTTCCGCATCACCCACGAGCTGACGGTCAAGACGCCGTTCCGCCAGTGCAAACCGGCGCCCTTCCTCGCCGATCTCGACGAGGAGCAGGCGGCTGATGAAATCGACCGGCCGGCGCTGCTGCGGGCCTTTCGCGCCTATCTGCAGGCCAATGATCTGGAAGCCGACTGGGAAAGCGTCAGCCGCGCCGAAAACGCCATGCTGGTCAACGCGCTGTCGATGATGGCGCCCTACGGACCAGCCGAGAAGCAGGCGTTGCTCGAGGCCGCGGACCTGAAAACCAGGGCCGAGACGCTGATTGCCATCACCGAGATGACGCTGGCGCGCGAGAATGAGGATTTTGGTTCGAGCCTGCAGTGAGGTGAACGCAGGCCTGAAAGCTGGAAAGGGGACGCAATGGCGGATGGGCGTGATGGAAAGAAAACCAAGGTCGACCCGAAGCTGCTGGAACTCCTGGCCTGCCCGCTGACCAAGGGGCCGCTGGCCTGGGATCCCGATCGTGGCGAGCTGGTCTCGCGGGTCGCCAAGCTCGCTTATCCCGTGCGCGACGGCATCCCGATCATGCTTCCCTCGGAAGCGCGGACCATCTCGGCCGAAGATGTGCTGTCGCCGCCGAAGCTGGGCGGGCCGGGCAGTTCAGCGTCATAAAGTGTGTGGCCGGACATTGAGGTTGGCGTTCTACGGCGCTGGCCCGCCAGCGTTTGATGATGAGGGGCCCGGCCCGCGCCTACTGAAAATTACGCCCCTTGGGCATGACCCTTTCCGCCTCTTCCGACAGCATAGCGAGGTCCTGTCCGACTTTCGGTGTTGCGGGTTGGCTGGAGCGATCCGGGTCGTTGGCGGTGCGGTCCGAAGGATCGGCATTTGACGGTGCGGCCGCACTGACCTTTTCCAAGAGCACGGTCAGCCAGGGCGTCAGGTCCTCGATCTTCTCGGCGACGATGTGGACGACACCTGATTCCGACTGAAGTTTTCCGCTGACCTTGACGAAGCGCGCGCCCATGACGATGGGCCGGAAGCGGGCAAAAGTTCTTTCCCAGAAGATGACATTGGCGACGGCCTTGTCGTCTTCCAGCGTGAGAAAGATCGCGTTGCCCTTGCCGGGGCGCTGGCGCACCAGCACCAGACCGGCAACGGAGACCCGCCTGCCGTCGCGCACGGACGGCAGGCTGGCATTGGGGGTGACGCCGGCGCGGTCGAGTCGTTCGCGCAGGAAGGCGACCGGATGCGCCTTCAGCGACAGGCCGAGCGAGCGGTAATCGTGGATGACATGCTCGCCGAGCGGCATTTTCGGCAGCTTCGTCCGCGGCTCCAGCTCGCGCAGGCCGAGCGCCGGCTGGTCGAACAGCGGCAGCTTCTCGGCGGCACTCTTGCCGTCGAGCGCGCGGACCTCCCAAAGTGCCGCGCGGCGGTCGAGGCCGATGGACCGAAAGGCGTCGGCCTGCGCCAGCTTCTCGATCTCGTCGACATTGAGGCCGGAGCGCAGCCAGACATCCCGGACGGTCGAGTAGCCGGCCCCGCGCCGCTCGACGAAAGCCTCCATGCGTTCCTTGGAAAGTCCCTTGACCTGCCTGAAGCCGAGCCGCAGTGCATGGCTTGTCTCGATGACACCGCGCATGTCGGCATGGCGCGGCAGGATACGGGCCGGGTCGAAAGGCGCCTTTTCCAAAGTGCAGTCCCAGACGGAGAAATTGACGTCGACCTCGCGGATGTCGACGCCATGGTCGCGGGCGTCGCGCACCAGCTGCGCCGGCTGATAGAAGCCCATCGGCTGCGAGTTCAGGATCGCGGCGCAGAACACGTCGGGATAGAAGGTCTTGAACCAGCAGGAGGCGTAGACGAGCAGCGCGAAGGAGGCGGCATGGCTTTCGGGAAAACCATATTCGCCAAAACCCTCGATCTGCTTGAAGCAGCGCTCGGCGAAGTCCTTCGTGTAGCCCTTGCCGACCATGCCGTCGATCATGCGCTGGCGGTAATTGCCGATGGTGCCGGTGCGCTTGAAGGTGGCCATGGCGCGGCGCAATTCGTCGGCCTCGCCCGGTTTGAAACCGCCGGCGACGATCGCGATATTCATCGCCTGTTCCTGAAACAGGGGCACGCCAAGCGTCTTGCCGAGGATCGCTTCCAGCTCCGGTTTTTGATACTCGGCCGCTTCCTTGCCTTGCCGGCGACGCAGATAAGGGTGGACCATGTCGCCCTGGATAGGGCCGGGGCGTACGATCGCCACCTCGATGACGAGGTCGTAGAATTCGCGCGGCTTGAGACGCGGCAGCATCGACATCTGCGCGCGCGATTCGATCTGGAAGACGCCGAGCGTATCGGCACGGCAGATCATGTCATAGACACGTTGGTTCTCCGCCGGGAGAGTGGCCAGCACATAGGGCCGGCCAAATTCGTCTCGTGCCTTCGGATAATGGTCCGTGAGCAGGGTGAAGGCGCGTTGCAGGCATGTCAGCATACCGAGCGCCAGCACATCCACTTTCAGGATCTTCACCGAGTCCAGATCGTCCTTGTCCCATTCGACCATCTTGCGCTCGTCCATCGCCGTCTTGACGATGGGCACGATCTCGTCGAGCCGGTCCCTGGTGATGACGAAGCCGCCGACATGCTGGGAGAGGTGACGGGGGAAGCCCATGATCTCGTTGGCGCGTTCCATCACATGCCGCGATAGGGGGTCGCTGCGGTCGAGGCCGCCGGCCCTCGCCTCCTTCTCGCCGAGTTCCGAGGTCGACCAGCCCCAGATCGAGCCGGAAAGCGATGCCCGGACATCCTCCGACAGGCCCATCGCCTTCGACACTTCGCGCAGCGCCGAACGGCCGCGATAGCTGATGACGGCGGCGGCAAGGGCGGTACGCTTGGAGCTGTATTTCTCGTAGATGTACTGAATGACGGTTTCGCGCTTTTCGTGCTCGAAATCGACGTCGATATCAGGCGGTTCGTTCCTTTCCTCGGAAATGAAGCGCTCGAAAAGCGAATTGATCTTTTCCGGCCCCACTTCGGTGATGCCGATGCAGAAACAGACGACCGAGTTGGCGGCCGACCCACGCCCTTGGCAGAGAATATCCTTGCTGCGCGCGAACTTGACGATGTCGTAGACGGTCAGGAAGTAACGGGCATAGTTGAGGCGCTCGATCAGAGCGAGCTCTTCCTCGATGCGCTTGGTCACGGATTCAGGCACACCTGCCGGGTAGCGGTTGACCGCTCCCTCCCTTGCCAACCTTTCCAGCTCCGCCTGCGGGCCGAGGCCCGATTCCGTCGGCTCGTCCGGATAATTGTACTGGAGGTCGCTGAGCGAGAAGGTCAGCTCTTCCCCGAAACGCAGCGTCTCCGCCAGCGCTTGCGGATGCCGGCGGAACAGGCGCGCCATTTCCAGCGGCGGCTTCAAATGGCGTTCGGCATTGGCGGTCAGTTCCAGCCCCACCTCGGCGACCGGAACATTGAGGCGGATCGCGGTCAGCACGTCCTGCAGCGGGCGGCGTTCGGCCGTGTGATAGAGCACATCGTTGGTCGCCATCAGCGGTATGCCGGCACTCTCGGCAAACGCCGCCGCCTGCTCGATCCTGAAGCGATCATGGCCGGCATAACAGGGTGAGACGCCGAGCCGCAGGGCCCTGCCGAAGCGGTCCTGGAGTTGGCGGAGCAAAACCAGGCTGTCCTGCGCGCCGGCCGCCAGATCGGGCAGGACCGCCAGCGACATCCGGTCGCCCCATTCGAGCAGGTCGTCGCGCCGGAGCAGGGTGGCGCCCTTTTCGGTCTCGTCGCGCAGATTGGCCTGGGTGAGCATGCGGCACAAATGCCCCCAGCCCTTGCGGTCCCTGGGATAGGCGAGAATGTCCGGCGTGCCGTCACCAAAAACCAGCCGGCAGCCGGGGTGATAGGCAAGCTTTTCGACCTTGGCCTGCTGCCAGGCGCGCACCACGCCGGCCACGCTGTTGCGGTCGGCGAGCCCGATCGCGGAGAAGCCCATGAGCTTGGCCGCGACCACCAGTTCCTCGGGTTTGGAGGCGCCGCGCAGGAAGGAGAAGTTCGACTGGATGCCGAACTCGGCATAGGGGATGACGGTCAGCGCGTTCATGCGAAGACCCCGTGCATGAACCAGCGCGGCGGAATCTGCGAGACGCCGCCGTACAGGCCTTGCCGGTAGAGCCAGTAGCGGCGGCCATCGGCATCCTCGATGCGGAAATAGTCGCGTGTCGATGCCGCCGGATCGCCTGGCGCCTCGCGCCACCATTCGGCGGCGATGCGCTCCGGACCTTCGGCACGGGTAACGCGGTAAAGCGCGCGGCGCCAACGAAAATGCAGCGGCGGTCCCTCCGGCATTTCGGTGGCCGGCACATCGATGGGCTCGGGCGCGCGGAACAGCCGGATCGGCCGTTCCGGCGGGAAGATGGTCATCGGCGCCTGCATCCTGTCCGGCTTCTTCGGCGGCGTGGTCCGGCGCGGCGCCTCACTGAAGGGGACGATGGCGACGGCGCGTTCGGGAAGATGGCTTTCCACGGGAACCGGCTGCAGAACCGCGCCCTCGCCGAGGCGGGCGCGGATACGGTCGGCGAACAGGGCGATGTCGGCGCCGTCATCCACCGCTTCACCGGTCAGATCGGTCTGCTGCGTGTCGAAAGCGGCGACGGCCAGCACCGAGAGGCGCACCAGATCGAAGCCATAGCCGGCGTCGATATGCTGCTCGAGCGCTGCCAGCCGCTCATGGAACAATTTCCGGATCAGCAAGGGTTCGCGCATCGGTCGCGAGGTGCCGAGCGCGATGCGGCTGACGGCGCCGTCGACGCGAAAGAGCAGCAGCGCCAGTGTCCGGGCGCCTTCGCCGCGGCGTTCGAGGTCGGTCTTCAAGGTCGTCGCCAGCATGCCCACCAGCCGCTCTATCTCCTCCGTCAGCGTGACGGGTTCGGCGAGATGGCGTTCGACCGAAAGCGGCGCGACGGGAAGGCGCGGCGAGATCGCTTCGTCGAGACGGCCAAGCGCCTGGTCGAGGCGCTGGAGCAGCAAAGCGCCGAAGCGGCGGGCGAGCGGCGCGCGCGGCGCGGCCATGACGGCGGCCGCCGTGCGCAACCCCACACTTTCCAGGCTGGTCCGGGTTTCCGGCGTTATGCGAAGAGCCGCCAGCGGCAAGGGGGCAAGCAAGGCTTCCTCCTCGCCCGATACAACGATGCGGTCGCCGCAAAAGCGCGCCGCCGCCCAGGCTGCCCCGGGCGTGCCGGCAAGCCCGGCGCGGACGTCGAACCCCTGGTGGAAGAAGCGCGCCAGGATTTCGTCCAGCATGGCGCGTTCACCGCCGAACAGATGGGTGCAGCCGGTGACGTCGAGGAACAGGCCATCGATGCTGTCCAGCGCCACCAGCGGCGTGTAGCGGTCGCACCAGTCGGCAAGGCCCTCGAGCAGGCGCCGGTCGGCCTCCGGATCGGCTTCGACGATGTCGATCGACGGATGCATGGCGCGCGCATCGGCAATCCCCATGTCGCGCTTCAGGTGCAGCGCCTCAGCCCGCTCGTCGAGGGCCGAGATGCGTTGCGCGTTGCCCTGGCGGTGGCTGATCACGAGCGGTGGGTGAGATGGCCGCGGATGATCCGACGGCCGGGAACGCCAGGATTTCCCCAGACGCTGCCGCAGGATCCTTTCGGTCGCGAGATAGGGAAACCACAGGGACAGGATTCTCTGCCCATTCGCTTCCTCCACCGCGTCTTTCCTCGCCCCTTCTTTCCTCGAATCTGCGTTCATCGGGGTTCCACTCCAGTGTGAATTGTCCAGGCAGGGCCGTGCGGCTCTTGCCGATGCTGATGGTGAAGGCGGGGTGGCCGATCGAGCCGGCGAGCGGCCCGGCGACCGTGGCGCGCGGCA
>NZ_JAPYKP010000212.1:0-7053 GCF_037179725.1 Mesorhizobium sp. Cs1321R2N1
GCCAGCGCCAGGCCGCGCGCGGTTGACACACCGACGCGCAGGCCGGTGAAGGAGCCGGGGCCAACGGAAACGGCAATGGCGCCAAGGCCGGCGTAGTCGGTCGCACCGGCCTTCAACGCTTCGGCGATGACGGCCATCAGGTGCTCGGCATGGCCTTTGCCCAGATCGAGCACCGAACGGCCGAGCTCCCGCCCGACCGCCGCGTCGTAGACGCAGGCGGCGCAGAGGCTGGCGGCACAGTCGATGGCGAGAACTTTCATGAAACGACCGGTTCGAGAAACAATTCCCTGTGCCCGCCATAGCGCGCAACCGCAAGGGTATAGTGCACAATTTGTTAAGGGGCTTCGGTTTGGCCTGGCAGAAGAGCTTATGCCGCCTGCTCTATGCGCAGCAGGTGGTTGTCCCAGACGTAGGCCGGTTCCGACCGCGTGCCACCATTGCCCTCGATGATCTCGCCGGCGCCCGTGGTGGCCATGAAGCCGGCCCGGTCGGGCGCCACGCCGCAGACCTCGACCAGCGCGCTGGAGGAGACGACCCGGCCGCTGCCCGCATCGATCACGACCAGCGAATTACCTTCCGGCGAGGAGACGGCGACGGTACCGGCAACAGGATTGGCGGCGACCGAGCCGATATAGTTGCGGAAACCTGACAGCACGTCCTGCGGCATGTCGAGCAGCCGCAACTCCTTGCCCCGCGCCGCCCGTCCAACCAGAAGCGGACGATCGGTGCCGGGGCCTCGGTACTGGCAACCGAACCAGACGGCGCCGGTCTGGTCGGTATCCATGTGGCGGATCGACAATTGGTGCAATGCAGCCGGCAATTCATGCTTTTCGATTAGGTCGCCGGTAACGCGGTCGACCAGCACATAGGAGGGTTTCATGGTGGCAATGTTAAGCTCGGCGCGGCCATAGTCGGGATGGGTCTCGATGCCGCCATTGGCGACCGCGATCGTCCTGCCGTCGCCCAGCAGCAGAAGTTCGTGCGGACCCATGCCGTAGGTCGGGAATTCGCCGATGCGACTGAATTTCGCCCGCGCATCGTAGACGCCGACCATGCCGGCCGCGTTGTCGAAATCGTTCTCGGTGGCGTAGAGCAACGCGCCGTCGGGCGAGAACACGCCGTGACCGAAGAAGTGCCGGCCGGTGATGCTGGCGATGGTTTGCGGAGCGTCGCGCCCCGTGTGATCGAAAACGACGGCGAAGGTGCCGGGCTGGCGGGCGAAGACCACCGAACGCTTCGATATGGGATCGAAGGTGACGTCATGGCCGCGATCGGGCAAGTCGATCGCATGCAGAAGCTTGCCGGCCTCGGACAGGACGGCAGCGCCAAAACTGCCGTCGCGCTTGACGAAGGCGGTGGCGAAGACCGCGTCAGCAGCAAGCGTGTTTGCCCAGACGGAGGGCGTCACGGCGGCGGCGAAGCCGATGCCGGCGGCCCTCAAGAAATCGCGGCGGTCGATGAGCAACCTCTTCATGCTCAGTCCCCATCCAGCGACGAGAAGCCGGCGGTCAGGCCGAATTCGGCGGTCAGCCTGGTGCCGATCAAGGTCGACAGGCTGGAGGTGATCAGGGCGAAATGCTCGAGTTTTTCACGCAGCGCCGGATCGGCGAGCGCCTTGTCGATCGGGCCCTGGACGGCCTTGGCCGTCGCCACGCCGTTGACCAGTTGGATGTGGATCGATTCCGCCATCCAATGCGCATCCGGCGGCAGCGCGTCGCCAAGCTTCGACAGCTGGAACAGCGCATCGACGCCGGCCAGATTTCCAGCCAGCGCATTGGCGGTGTTTTGCGAACGCCAGTAGATCGCCTGTTTTGGCTTGTCGGCATCGGGTCTAGCGCCCAGAAAGCCCTTCAGGCGCACATCGCGGACCATTTCCAGCTCGTTGATGAAGACGCCGACCAGTTCGGTGACCGCCTCGTTGCCATCGCGGTAGAGCGCATTTTGCGGCCCCGGATTGGCCCAGAGTGCGGCGAAACCGTCCGGTTTGTTCCAGGCCGCACTGACGTCGGCGGCGATGATTTCGATGTTGCCGGCAACGGCCGCACCATAGGCGCAGCGATAGGGTTCGTCCTTGCCCGTCAAGACATCGGCGCCGTCGCCGTAAAGCACGAATTCCAGCGCGCCGAGCCCCTGCATTGCAACGCTCTTGCCGGCGAGCTGGACAGGGTCGGTGGCGGCTGGATCCTCGTCCGACAACGCCGCCTGAACCTGTTTCAGACCGATGCTCTTGCGGTCCGGCCAGAACAGCATGCGCTCCAGCCTGTTGTTCTCCTTGATCGGCCCAAAACCGATGATCTCGGCCGATGACCAGGCATGGATGGTGGCCGAAAATTCGGCCCGCGCCGCATCAAGCTCCCCTTGCGACGGCGCCTCGCAGAGCTTGTGCATCGCTTTCACGAGGGCTTCCGTATGCTGGTGCAGGTCCTCATAGGCCGGTCGGATAAAGCCGTCGATCGCACGCTGGATGACGTCAGAGGCTTTCACCGCGGCCGATGCGGGCAAGGCCCCCAGCAGGGCCAATGGGAGAACGAGGACCAGCGCGAAACGCTTCGGCATCAAAGTGACTCCAGGAATTTGACCAATGCATCGCGCTCGGTGGCGCCGGTGGCGGCAAAGCGGTCGCGCGCCTTCTCCGCCTCGCCACCATGCCACAGGATAGCCTCGACCAAAGAGCGCGCACGGCCATCGTGCAGATAGAAGGAATTGCCGTTGACCGTTTCGGTGAGGCCGATGCCCCATAGCGGCGGGGTGCGCCACTCATTGCCGGTCGCCTCGCTCACGGCTTGGCCATCGGCAAGATCCGGCCCCATGTCGTGCAGCAGGAAATCGGAATAAGGCCAGATCAACTGGAACGCCTGCGCCTTGTCAGGCGCATCGCGACGGGTGACGAATTTCGGCGTGTGACAGCCGACGCAGCCGATTTCGTAAAAGACCTTCTTGCCGGCGAGCACATCAGGCGAAGCGAGGCCGCGCCGCGCCGGCACAGCCAGGTTCTGTGAATAGAAGGTGACGAGATCCATTACCGGCGCCGGCGCCTCGGCCGGGCCGAGGCGCGCCTGCACGCCGTTTGGCATTGCGAGGCATTTTTCCTGCGCGGCGGTGCAATCACCCCAGTGTTTCGGCTCTTCCGGCGTCGAGATGCCGATATCGCCGGCAAAGGCATCCGCGGCCTGCTGGCGGATCGACGCCGCCTGCGCCTTCCAGCCGAAACGGCCAAGCGTCAACTCGCCGCTGGGGCCATCACGCACGATGTTCGGCTTGCCGAAGATGCCATCGCCGTCCCTGTCGTCCGGGTCGGCATGGGCCAGAATGTCGGCCGGCGCAATCTGTTCGATCAGGCCAAGGCCGATCATCGGCGGCGTCAGGCGCGGCGATAGCGTGGTGCGCGGATCGAGCGGCCCATAGGCAAGATCGTCGACCGCGTAGGTGGGTTTGCGCAGGGAAATGACGGTGCCGTCCGTCAGTTCCACCTTACGTTCCTGATAATCGACCCGCATCCTGCCCTCACCCTTGAGGCCAGGCACGGCCAGTTCCTGCAACTGCGTGCCATAGACCGGGTCCGGGAGATTGAGCAGCCTGTGGTCGGCGAGCGCCGCCTTCTCTTCCGCGCTGCTTGCGTCACGCGCCAGCCGCAGGAACATCGAGGTGGTGCCGGCATCGCCTTGCGGCGGTCGGCCGCGGCCATCCTTCAGATGGCAGTTCTGGCAGGCGCGTTCGTTGAACAGGGGCCCAAGCCCATCCGAGGCCTGCGTCGAGGATGGCGACGACACCCAGTTCTTGCGGAAAAGCGCGTTGCCGAGCTTGAAGGTGCCTTCTTCCTCGAAGCTGATGTTGGCTGAGGATTGCAAGAAGGAATCACGGCTGACGTCCTTCCGCGAGGTGCCGGCGCCACCTTGCATCAGTTCGAAAGGCTCGGGTTTGGAGAAATCCGTGATCGGCCTGCTGACGGCGGTGACGCGCGCCTGATCCTTGGCATTGAGATCGGTGCGCGTGGTGGCGAGGCCGGCCGGTTGAAGGTCGCCGGGGATCGCGAAGGATGTCAGCGCCAGCACGAGAATAAGGCCACGCCGACCAGCCGGTATGGCTGGCGTTTTCCGAAGGCGCAGCGGACCCTTGGCCCGCCGCAAGCGGCGCAGGACGTCTAAGAGGCGCCGCATTCCCGCATATCCTTAGTCCGCCTCGTCCGCCGATGCGGCGTTGAGCTGGCCGTACTTCTCCTCGCCGATCGAGGCCAGGAGGTCGAGCTGCGTCTCGAGGAAGTCGATGTGGCCTTCCTCGTCGGTCAGCAGTTCCTCGAACAGTTTCATCGATACGTAGTCGCCCGCTTCATCGCAGATTTCGCGCGAGCGCTTGTAGGCAGTGCGCGCGTCATATTCCCCGGCAAGATCGGATTCGAGCACTTCCTTGACGTTCTGGCCGATGCGCAGCGGCGCCACGGACTGCAGGTTGGGATGGCCTTCAAGGAAGATGATGCGGGCCACGAGCTTGTCGGCGTGGTGCATCTCCTCGATCGATTCCGCACGCTCCTTCTTGGCCAGCTTGGCGTATCCCCAATCCTCGAGCAGACGGAAATGCACCCAATATTGGTTGACGGCGCCGAGTTCCAGAAAAAGAGCCTCGTTAAGCCGCTCGATGACCTGTGGTTCGCCTTTCATGGGTTCTGCTCCCGTATTGGATGCGCAGGCCTCTGACGCGATCCAGATGTGAAACGATGTCCACGCCGCTCGCCTGCGAGCGGGCGTGGTAGTCCTCGGTGACCCGAATGATCGTTTCGACCACATTTGGGAAGCAGCCGCAACACCGACCCCGTTTGTGCATGGCGTGATAGACTTTCGCCGGCACGATAAGTTGCCAGGGATCCTGATCCAGCAGGCCGATGATCGTCTGCTCGATCTCCTTCTCGGTGATGATGTTGCAATGGCAGATCAGCATTTCGTCGCTCTGGCTGACGGCGCCGGTGCGGCGCCGTTTGGCTTGGGGGTTGTCGGCTTACTTGAACACCTTGTCGGGTGCGTCGAGGCTGTCGGAACCTTCGAAGGCAATGGCGTTCAACTTCAACGAACCGACCGCGCGCTCGATCGACTTGGTCTGGTCGATCAACGCGTCGATCGCCGCCTGAACGGTGGCATTGCCCGCCGTATTGCCTTCGGCGATCTGCTGGTCATAGGCCTCGCCGGCCTCGGCGCGCGCCTTGATCGCCTCCATCCTGGCGACGGTGACATCGAGTTTATCAGTCAATTCCTTGTCGATCGCCGGATCGGCGACCTTGACCATATCGGACACCGAGGGACCTGAAACGACGGTGCCATCAAGCCTGGTATAGCTGGCATGGTAAGCGGCGCGGATGCCGACGGCATCATAGAGATGGGAATTGTAGGTGTTGTCGGAGAAGCAGTCATGCTCCTCTTCCGGGTCATGCAGCAGCAGGCCGAGCTTCATGCGTTCGCCCGCCAGTTCGCCGTAGGAGAGCGAGCCCATGCCAGTGAAGATCACCGAAATGGCGGTGTTCGGCTCGCCATCGAGCAGGTTCTTGCGCGCGGCGCCGTCTTCCTTCCAGTCGTCGACCATCTTCTGCAGATCGGAGACCAGGAGGCCAGTCGCCGACTTCAGGTACTCTGCGCGGCGGTCGCAATTGCCGCCGGTACAGTTCTTGAGATCGTAGTCGGTGTAGGGGCGCTCGCCGGCGCCCGGGCCTGTGCCGTGCAGGTCCTGGCCCCAGAGCAGGAATTCGATCGCGTGATAGCCGGTGGCGACATTGGCTTCGACGCCGCCGGCCTGTTGCAGCGTGCCGGACAGGAATTCCGGCGAAAGCTTCGACGCATCGACCTTCTTGCCGTTGATCTCGATCTCCCTGTTGGCGATCACATTGGCGGTATAGAGAGAATTCGCATCGGACTCGGTGCCGTAGCTCTTGGCGACATAGTCGATCAGGCCTTCGTCCAGTGGCCAGGAATTCACCTCACCTTCCCAGTCATCGACAATCTTGTTGCCGAAGCGGTAGACCTCGGTCTGCTGGTAGGGCACGCGCGCCGCCTTCCAGGCGTCGCGCGCAACATGGAGCGTTTCCGCCGACGGGTTGGCAAGCAGTGCGTCAACCGCCTTGTCGAGCGCCTGCGCCGTGGTCAGCGAATCCTCATATTTGGCAAGCCCGATATCGGCGTAAGTCTTGATGACCGTCTTCGCGTCGGTTTCCGCCCTGGCAGGCAGCACGAATACCGCTGCCGTCAGCAGCGCCGTGGCTCCGATCGCCGCCAGCCTGCCGCCATATCGTGCTGTCATTATCGCTCTCCAGTTCCTCGGAAATTTTCTAAGCGGCGCGCGCGCCAACCCACGCCAGGCCACATTCATGCCATTGGGCGCAAGACATGCCGCGTGATCGCGCGGCTCAGGGAAGAAAGACACCAAAATGCCTCCAATCGAACGGGTTCAAGGCCCAGACATCAAAGGGATGCGCCAATGCGCGGCCCTCCTTAAAGCTTCGAGTCCGATGAAAGTCAATGGAAATTGCTGGAAAACTCAATCGAAACAATAGTTTAGAATTATTCTAAACTGCAATAGTCAACTTTATGCGCCCGTTGCGCCGGCATTGCACCGAACTGTACGATTGACAGTCGCCGTCCCGGGTGCGACCCGCAAACGCTCTCTTGCGGCGGGGCCAGACAATTGCCACTTGGCGAGACGTCCTAGGATCGAGCGGGATCGGAATGCGATGAAGAACGGCGTGGTCATTGTCGGTGCGGGTCATGCGGGCGTGCAGGCGGCCGCCAGTCTGCGCGAGGATGGCTATGACGGGCCGGTGATCCTGGTCGGCGACGAGAACGAACTGCCCTACCACAAGCCGCCGCTGTCGAAGACCTTCATCAAGGATGCCGGAGCCAAGCCTCAACCGCTTCGGGGCGAGACGTTCTACACCGGCAGCGCCATCGACTACCGGCCGGGGATCCGGATCGAGCGCATCGATGCCGGCCGCCACAATCTCGACATTGCCGGCGGCGGCGCACTTGCCTTCGACCATCTGATCCTGGCGACCGGATCGCGCCCGCGCGCCCTGCC
>NZ_JAPYKP010000213.1:0-7025 GCF_037179725.1 Mesorhizobium sp. Cs1321R2N1
CTGCGCCCGAAATCCGCCAAACGCCGCAAAGGCGCGGCTCCCAAACCCCGAAAAGCCTCCAAAGCAACGAAAATGGCCGCCCTCAATCCTCACAACACGCCTCCCGCAATATTGCGCAACAGGCCCCCAAGGGGAGAAGGGAAGGAGGCTCGCTTCCTCGCGCCACTTGTCACCCTATTCCTCTCCATCCTCTTCCTGATCCTGCCGGCGCTTGCCGCCCACGCCATGGAGATCCAGTCCGTCACCTCGCCGAAGGGCGTCACGGCCTGGCTGGTGGAAGACTATTCCGTGCCGGTCGTCGCCATCCGTTTCGTCTTCGGCGGCGGCTCGACGCAGGATCCGGTGGGGAAGGAAGGCCTGGCCAATCTGATGACCGGCCTGTTCGATGAGGGCGCCGGCCCGCTCGATTCGGAAGCCTTCCAGATCAAGCTCGACGATGCCGGCGCCGAAATGAGCTTCGACGCGACCCGCGACGGCATCTACGGCTCCATGCGCATGCTGGCCGAACAGCGCGACGAAGCCTTCGACTTGTTGCGGCTGGCGGTCAATGAGCCGCGCTTCGACCAGGCGCCGATCGACCGCATCCGCGCCCAGGTCCTGTCCGGCATCATCGCCAACGAGAACGACCCGGACACGGTGGCGCAGAATCGATGGGCGCGCGCCGTCTATGGCGACCACCCCTATTCGCGCTCCGACCAGGGCACTAGGCAGAGCATCGCCGCCATCACGCAGGCCGACCTTGAGGCCCTGCACAAGGCGGTGTTCGCGCGCGGCGGCCTGCATGTCGCCGTGGTCGGCGCCATCGATGCCGAGACGCTGAAGAAGAAGCTCGACATGGTGTTCGGCGATCTGCCGCCAAACCAGGCGATCGCCCCTGTCGCCGATATCGAGCCCAGGCTGGCGCAGCATATCGAGGTCAACTACGACCTGCCGCAGACCTCGCTGCAGCTCGCCTGGCCAGGCGTGAAGCGCAAGTCGGCGGATTTCTTCCCGGCCGCGCTGATGAATGAAATCCTTGGCGGCGGCACCTTCACCTCGCGCCTGTTCCAGGAGGTGCGCGAAAAGCGCGGGCTGGCCTACAGCGTCAATTCCTCGCTGGTAAACCAGGACCACGCCGACGCGCTGATCGTCACCACCGGAACGCGTTCCGACCGCGCCGCCGAGACGCTCGGCATCGTACGCGACGTCGTCAAGCGGTTGGCGCAGGACGGCCCGACCGAGGCCGAACTGGCGGCGACCAAGAAATATCTGATCGGCGCCTATGCCATCAGCAATCTGGATTCGTCGAGTGCCATCGCCGCGACGCTGGTCGAGTTGCAGCTCGACGATCTCGGCATCGACTACATGCAGCGCCGTACCGGCTATATCAACGCGGTGACGCTCGATCAGGTCAAGGCGGAGGCGAAGAAGCTGCTGACCGCCGAGCCGACCATCATGGTGGTCGGACCGCCGCTGACGGGAGCCGGCAAGGGATGAGCCCGACTTTCGGCATAGCTTTCGGCGGCGGCGGCGCGCGCGGCCTCGCGCATATCCATGTCATCGAGGTTCTGAACGAGCTCGGCATCAAGCCGGTGGCGATAGCCGGCTCCTCGATCGGCGCCGTCATGGGCGCCGGCATGGCCTCGGGCATGACCGGCAAGGACATGCACGACTACGCCCGCTCGATCCTCGGCCGGCGCGCCCAGGTGGCGAGCCGCATGTGGCGGGCACGGCCAGGCACGATCGCGGAAGCCATGCAAAATGGCATCCGGGTCAGCCAGTTCAATGTCGAGCGCATTCTCAAGGCCTTTTTGCCCGAAGCCATTCCCGAAACCTTCGCCGAATTGAAAATCCCGCTGAAGGTGACGGCGACGGACTATTTCGGCCACAAGCTCGCCGTGTTCGACGATGGCGACCTGCACTCGGCCCTTGCCGCCTCGGCCGCCATCCCCGCCGTCTTCCGCCCGGTGATGCGTGACGGCAGACTGCTGATCGACGGCGGCATCTACAACCCCGTGCCGTTCGATCTGATCGAGAAGGATGCCGACATCATCATCGGCGTCGACGTGGTTGGCGCGCCGGAAGAGGCCGACCGCAAACAGCCGACCTCCGTCGACCTGATGTTCGGCGCCACGCAGCTGATGATGCAGTCGATCATCGCCAACAAGCTGAAACAATGCCAGCCCGATATACTGGTCCGCCCGGCGGTGTCCAAATACCGGGTGCTCGATTTCCTGAAGATCGATGCCTTGATGAACGAGACCGTTGAAATCAAGGATCGGCTGAAGCGGGAGGTGGCGAGTGTGGTGGAGGCGCGGAATGGCGCTGCCATCAAGGGGAGGCGAGGGAAGAAGGCCGGTTGAGCGGTGCACGCCGCAATCCTGTCGTACATTATCGTCATCGACGCCTGGAGGCCGACTAAGGCTTCGCCGTCACCGGCGCATACTCCAGCGCAACAACGCCGTTGCTGAACGGTCTGGCCAAAATCAGCTCGAGCGGCATTTGTTCCCCCGGCGGGAACAGCGGCTTGCCCTGGCCGACGGCGCCGGGATAGCTGAGCAGCCTGACGCGGTCGACCAGCCCGTGGCGCAGCAATTCCTGCGCGACGCTGAGGCTGCCATGGACATAGATGTTGCCGCCACTATCTTGCTTCAGCGCCGTCACTGCTTCCGGCAACGCACCCCTGAGGAGCTCGGCCGGTTTCCAGTCGAGCGCCTTTAAACTCGTTGAGGCGATGTATTTCGGCAGTGCGTTGAATCGGTCGGCAAAATCCCCGGCTTCCTTGGGCCATGAGCCGGCAAAAATCTCATAGGTCGTGCGCCCCAGAAGCATGGCGCTGCTGTCGGCAAGCTCTTCCTCCTTGAACCTGTTCATCTCATCGTTCCAGACAACGGCCGGAAGCCTCTCGACCTCGGCAATGCCATCGACGCTGATGAATTCGGTGACGATGAGTTTTCGCATGGCGTTCTCCTGTTCGCTCAAAGGACGAACCACACGGGCCTTTTGCTACATGCCCTGAAAAATCGAGGTGGTTTGTCAGAGAAGGAGTTTCTCTGGTAAATTAGGCTCCAAAGTCGAATTTTGGTGCTAGACCTCAGCTGATATTCTCAAAGCTGTAGAAAGATCATGGGATTCGGGGTCTTCATTCACCGCTCAGATTCGATCTACGATGACAGCCCCGCTGAGCAGTATCAGTTCCCCAGCCAGTATCTGCGTCGTGTGGAGGCATGCGTCGGCGATTGGATCATCTACTATGAACCTAGCAAAGTCGACGATACCCGTGGCTATTTTGGCCTGGCGAAAGTCCAGCAGGTTATCCCTGACCCTGTGGCACCTAGTATGTATCTCGCTTTGATTGAGCCGGGATCATATCTCGATTTCGCCAATCCCGTTCCATTCAATGGGACGGACGGGCTCGTTGAGCGAGGTTTGCTCAACGGCCAGGGACGGATTTCTGGTCGCGCTCAATCGGCCGTCCGATCGATCAGCCCGAGCGACTTCAACCGTATTCTCGATCTGGGCCTTGACGCCCGCGAGCCGTTGCTGCCACGCGTCGATAAAATTGGCATTTCATCCGGATTTCAGGATGAAGAGGCGCCATTCCAGTTCGAGCACAGCCGCGACCGCATAAGTTACATCGGATCGAATCGTACGGGATCGCATTTTCCGTCGCATCGTCTTGCGCGCCTATGATGAGCGTTGCGCGATCACGGGACTGAAGTTGATAAATGGCGGTGGTCGGGCGGAAGTTGCCGCGGCTCATATTCGACCCGTCGAAGCGAACGGGCCTGATGTCGTCAACAATGGGCTCGCACTATCAGGTACGGCGCATTGGATGTTCGATCGCGGATTGATCAGCCTCTCCGACGATCTGGAAATCCTGATCTCGCGGCAGGTCAATGACCATGAGAGCGTGCAAGGGTTCGTAAACAAGACCCGCCGCGCACTTCTGCCTCGCCGACAACTCGAACGCCCGCATCCTCATTTCTTGCAATGGCACCGCGAGCACTGTTTCAAGCAGTAGTGCTTCGCTGACGCGCCGGTCCCCCTCAGTCCTTCGCCCGCTCCACATAGGACCCATCGGCCGTCATCACCACCACGCGGGTGCCGGGCGCGATGTGGGGCGGCACGGTGGTGCGCACGCCGTTGGAGAGCACGGCCGGCTTGTAGGAGGACGATGCCGTCTGGCCCTTGGTCGTCGGCTCGGTCTCGACCACTTCGAAGGTGGCGCGCTGCGGTAGCACCAGGGAGATCGCGATGCCGTTGAACTGGGACACCTGCACCGGCATGCCTTCCTTCAGATAAGGTGCCGCATCACCGACCACGGCTTCCGACACCGCCACCTGGTCGTAGGTTTCCGGATTCATGAAGTGATAGCCTTCGCCGTCGGCGTAGAGGAAGGTGTGCTCGCGCTCCTCGACATAGGCGCGCTCCACCTGTTCGGTGGTGCGGTAGCGCTCCGACACCTTCACCCCGTCGCCGATGCGGCGCATGTCGAGCTGCGTCACGGGCGTGCCCTTGCCTGGGTGGATGTTTTCGGCAAAGAGGATCACATAAAGCTTGCCGTCCTTGTCGACGACATTGCCTTTGCGGAGCGAACTGGCGATGACTTTCACCACGGTTTTAAATCCTGCGAGGTTTGACTGGCGTTTGCCGGCTTGTGCGGCGCTGGATGGGGGCCTAGCGCATCTTGGCGCGAACCGCCAGCCCCCAATGCGAACTGGCCTGGGGCGAACTGACATGGGGCGCACCTGCATGCCTTCAATCCGCTCATGACCGCCGCGTCGCCCTGGTGGACGCCGCATGTCCATGCCGACCGCCGTCCGCGCCTGATGCTGCGCAACGGGCTGACGGCTGCCTTGCGCGACTGGTTCGCCCGCAACGACTTCGTCGAGGTGGAGACGGCCGCGCTGCAGGTCTCGCCCGGCAACGAGGCGCATCTGGCGGCTTTCGCCACGGAAGCGGTCGGGCCGGATGGCATCCGCTCGCCGCTTTATCTCCACACCTCGCCGGAATTCGCCTGCAAGAAGCTGCTCGCCGCGGGCGAACAGCGCATTTTCAGCCTGGGTCCGGTCTACCGCAATCGTGAGCGCGGCCCCTTGCATCATCCCGAATTCACCATGCTCGAATGGTACCGGGTGGGCGAGACCTATGAGAGCCTGATGCGCGATTGCGCAGCGCTGCTGGCGTTGGCTGCGACGAGGGCAGGAGCCGCGCGCTTTTCTTTCCGGGGCCGCGACTGCGATCCGTTTGCCGAACCGGAGCGGTTGACCGTGGCGGATGCCTTCAGCCGCCATGCCGGCATCGATCTGCTGGCCACGGTCGCCGTCGATGGCGGCACGGACCGGGACGCGCTTCATGCCGCACTGATCCAGGCCGGCTTGCGCACCGCGTCCGACGACAGCTGGGCGGATTTGTTCAGCCGCGTGATGGTGGAAAAGATCGAGCCGGTTCTCGGGCAGGGGCGGGCGACCATCCTGTGCGAATATCCGGTCGCCGAGGCGGCACTCGCCCGGCCGGGCCCCGGAGATCCACGCGTCGCCGAACGTTTCGAGCTCTATTGCTGTGGCGTCGAGCTCGCCAACGGCTTTGGCGAGTTGACCGACGCAGCCGAGCAGCGCCGGCGCTTCATCATAGAGATGGACGAGAAAGAGCGCGTCTATGGTGAGCGCTACCCGCTGGACGAGGATTTTCTGGCGGCCCTTGCCATTATGCCGCAGGCCAGCGGCATTGCGCTCGGCTTCGACCGCCTGGTGATGCTGGCGACCGGGGCGCAGAAGATCGAGGACGTGATCTGGACGCCGGTCGCGGCACCTTGAACGACAGGCTGCTGCCCCTCTGCCTTCAATGCGCGAAAACCTGCTCGATCGAGCGAAAGCTCTTGAATTCCAGGGCGTTGCCCGAGGGGTCGCGGATAAACAATGTCGCCTGTTCGCCGGGCTCGCCCTTGAAACGCACCATTGGCCGCTCCAGCCAGTCTATGTCGTCGCGCGCTTCCAGCCGAGTGGCAAGGCGCTGCCAGTCGTCCATCAGGAGCACAGCGCCAAAATGCGGGATCGGCACGGTGATACCGTCGACCTTGCCGTCACTGGCGGCTTGCGCGGGGCGCAGATGCGCCGACATCTGGTGGCCGTAAAGGTCGAAATCGACCCAGGTCGCTGACGAGCGGCCGATCGCGCAGCCCAGCACCTCGCCATAGAAAGTTCGGGTTTCATCGAGATCACGAACCGGAAAGGCAAGATGGAAAGGCATCATGGCGAAGGCTCCAGATAGGCAAAAACCGCGACGTCCGCTCTTTGCGGGCGCTTCGACGGCGGTTTGGTCGCGACATCCTGATTGCCCTTCTGCCATTGCACAAGCGGCATTGGAACAATAGATGGTGCGGCAGCACCTGCCTTCCGGACAGGCTGAAGAAACAGGATCAAGTGCATGACCGACAAGCTGGACGCCGCGAAATTGACGGACCGCGTCGCGGCCCTGGTCGAGGCCGCCAAACGCGCCGGCGCCGATGCCGCGGACGCCGTCGCGGTGCGTGGCCGCTCGACCGGCGTCTCGGTGCGGCTTGGCAAGATCGAAAACACCGAGGCTTCCGAGGGCGACGATGTTTCGCTGCGGGTCTTCGTCGGCCAGCGTGTGGCCAGCGTATCGGCGACCGCCGCGTCCGATCCGAAGGCGCTTGCCGAGCGTGCCGTCGCCATGGCCAAGGTGTCTCCCGAGGATCCCTACCAGGGTCTTGCCGACCCTGCGCTGCTCGCCGGGCAGACGCCCGATCTGGACCTGTTCGACGCGACCGAAGTGTCGGCCGACCAGTTGAAAGAAGCCGCGCTTGCGGCCGAAGCGGCGGCTCTCGCCGTCAAGGGCGTGACCAATTCGTCCGGCAGCAATGCCAGCGCCGGGCTTGGCGGGCTGGTTCTGGCCACCTCGCACGGTTTTCTCGGCCACTATGTCGGCTCGCGCTTTGCGCGCTCGGCCAGCGTGATCGCCGGCGAGGGCACCGGCATGGAGCGCGACTATGAATTCTCCTCGCGCCAGCATTTTGCCGATCT
>NZ_JAPYKP010000214.1:0-6945 GCF_037179725.1 Mesorhizobium sp. Cs1321R2N1
GCTGCGCCCGAAATCCGCCAAACGCCGCAAAGGCGCGGCTCCCAAACCCCGAAAAGCCTCCAAAGCAACGAAAATGGCCGCCCTCAATCCTCACAACACGCCTCCCGCAATATTGCGCAACAGGCCCTCAAGGGGGGAGATTGGCAGTTTTGACTTCAGCGCCTCTTCTTCGGCGGTGAAGATTGGCGAGGCGATCGCGACATCCGATCTCCCCCCTTGAGGGGGAGATGCCCGGCAGGGCAGAGGGGGGCGCTGTCCCGCCGACTTCGGGAAGTTCAGGCCTCTCAAACCACAAAGAAATCCTGCCAGAAAATACCACATACGGTACTTTTGTTCGCGATACGAATTTTGTTGCATCTTGAGGGCCGCCGCGATGGTCAAGTTCCTGCCGCTCAAACAGGCCGTGGCCGAGAACCTCGGCAATGGCGACACGGTTGCCTTCGAAGGCTTCACCCATCTGATCCCGACGGCGGCGGCGCACGAGGCGATCCGCCAGGGCTTTCGCGACCTGACCCTGATCCGCATGACGCCCGACCTGATCTACGACCAGATGATCGGCATGGGCATGGCGAGGAAGATCGTCTTCTCCTATGTCGGCAACCCCGGCGTCGGCCTGCTGCGGCGCGCCCGCGATGCGATCGAGAACGGTTTTCCTCGGGCGATCGAAATCGAGGAGCATAGCCACGCCGGGATGGCCAACGCCTATGAAGCGGGTGCGGCCGGACTGCCCTGTGCCGTCTTTCGCGGCTATCGCGGCACGGGGCTGGCTGACGTCAATCCCAACATCAGGTCGGTCACCTGTCCGTTCACCGGCGAGGTGCTGGCGGCGGTCCCTTCGATCCGGCCCGACGTCACCTTCATCCATGCGCAGAAGGCCGACAGGAAAGGCAATGTGCTGGTCGAAGGCATCATCGGCATCCAGAAGGAAGCCGTGCTGGCGGCCAAACGCGCCGTGGTCACGGTGGAGGAAGTCGTCGACAATTTCGACGACCTGCACCCCAATTTGACCGTGCTGCCGCGCTGGACGATTTCGGCGATCTCGGTCGTGCCCGGCGGCTCGCATCCGTCCTATGCGCACGGCTACTATGTCAGGGACAATGCTGCCTAACTCGAATGGGATGAGATCGCGGCTGACCGCGAAAAATTCCAGGCGTGGATGCAGGCGAACGTCATCGAAAGAACCGCCGACGATTTCGCGGCCCGCGTCGAACATCTGAGGAAAGCGGCATGAGCCAGCTCGCCTTTACCCCCAACGAGATGATGACGATCGCCGCCAGCCGTGCGTTGAAGAACGACGATGTCTGTTTCGTCGGCATCGGCGCACCGTCGGCCGCCTGCAACGTCGCGCGTCTGACGCATGCGCCTGACATAACGCTGATCTATGAGAGCGGCACGATCGGCACCGCGCCCAACGTGCTGCCGCTGTCGATCGGCGATGGCGAATTGTGCGAGACCGCGGTTACCACCGTCGCGGTGCCGGAGATGTTCCGCTACTGGCTGCAGGGTGGCCGGATCTCGATCGGCTTCCTCGGCGCGGCACAGCTCGACAAGTTCGGCAACATCAACACCACCGTCATCGGCGACTATTTCCGTCCCAAGACCAGGCTGCCCGGCGGCGGCGGCGCGCCGGAGATCGCAACATCGTCGAAGGAGATCTACATCACCATGGCGCAGACCAAGCGCGGCATGGTCGAAAAAATCGACTTCTTCACCTCCTTTGGCCATGGCGAAGGCGGCGACCACCGCCAGCGGCTTGGCATCGACACATCAGGCCCGACATTGCTGATCACCGATCTCTCCGTCTGGAAGCCGGATCCGGTGACCAAGGAATTCACTGTCGTTTCGCTGCATCCCGGGGTCACTCGTAAGCAGGTGCAGGAGAGCTGTGGCTGGGTGGTTAAGTTCGCCGAGGCGCTTGACGAAACACCGCCGCCAAGCGAACTCGAACTGAAGACATTGCGCGACCTGCAGGCCCGCACCAAGGCGGCGCATGAAGGAACCGGAAAAGGGAAGGCTGCCTGACATGGCCGAGGCCTATATCTGCGACTACATCCGCACGCCGATCGGCCGCTTCGGCGGTTCGCTGTCTTCGGTGCGTGCCGACGACCTCGCCGCCATCCCGCTGAAGGCTTTGCTTGCGCGCAATCCCGGGATCGATTGGCAGGCGGTCGACGACGTTGTCTATGGCTGCGCCAACCAGGCCGGCGAGGACAACCGCAACGTCGCGCGAATGGCGCTGCTTTTGGCAGGACTGCCGCAGGAAATCCCTGGCTCGACCGTCAACCGGCTGTGCGGCTCAGGCATGGACGCGCTGACCATCGCCGCGCGTGCCGTCAAGGCCGGCGAAGCGGAACTGATGATTGCGGGCGGGGTGGAATCGATGAGCCGTGCGCCCTTCGTCATGCCCAAGGCCGACACCGCGTTTTCGCGCAATGCCGAGATTTACGACACCACCATCGGCTGGCGCTTCGTCAACCCGCTGATGAAGAAGCAGTATGGCGTCGATTCCATGCCGGAAACCGGCGAGAATGTGGCGGAAGACTTCGCTGTTTCCCGCGCGGACCAGGATGCCTTTGCCGTGCGCAGCCAGGACAAGGCGGTCGCGGCCCAAGTCAATGGCCGGCTGTCGAAGGAGATCACCCCGGTGACGATCCCGCAGCGCAAGGGCGATCCGGTCGGGGTCTCGAAGGATGAACATCCCCGCGCTGGCACCACGGTCGAGACGTTGGCCAAATTGCCGACGCCGTTCCGGCAAGGCGGCACGGTGACGGCGGGCAATGCCTCCGGCGTCAATGACGGCGCGGCGGCACTGATCGTTGCCTCGGAAGCGGCTGTCAGGAAATACGGGCTGACGCCGATCGCCCGTTTCCTTGGTGGGGCCGCCGCCGGGGTCGCGCCCCGCATCATGGGCATCGGCCCGGCGCCGGCGACGCAGAAGCTGTGCTCGCGGCTGGGCCTGACGCCAAAACAGTTCGATGTCATCGAACTCAACGAAGCCTTCGCCTCGCAAGGCATCGCCGTGCTGCGCCAGCTCGGCATTGCCGAGGATGCGCCGCACGTCAACCCGAATGGCGGCGCCATCGCACTCGGCCATCCCCTGGGCATGTCGGGCGCCCGCATCTCAGGGACGGCCGCACTTGAGCTGCGCGAACGCGGTGGCCGCTACGCGCTGGCCACCATGTGCATCGGCGTCGGCCAAGGCATTGCCGTCGCGCTCGAACGGGCCTGATCGTCGGTTCTCGGCTCCACAAGGCCATGGTCAGATTCGGCGCTCCGCCAAATTTGACCATGTGGACAAAAGTGCTGACCCGTTCCATAGTTCCCCGTCTGATTTTTGGAACAGCCGGCTCGACACGGCTGTCGAACAGAGGGGCACTTCAATGGAAAACCGGAAGAACAAATCCCATTCGATGCGCGAAGGGCTGTCGCGGCGCAGCGTGCTGGAGCTGGGCGCTCTTGGCCTGGCGGCGGCGATGCTGCCTGGTGCGGCCTTCGCGGCGGGCAAAAAACTGAAGGTGGCGGCGATCTTCGCCACGCCGATCGAGGAGCCTTGGGACAACCAGATCCACGTCGCCTTGCAGAAGGCCGAGAAGGAACTCGGTATCGAATACAAATGGTCCGAGAAGGTGCAGACCGCCGACTTCAGCCGCGTCATGCGCGAATATGCGCAAGGCGGCTACCAGCTGGTGCTGGGCGATGCCTTCGCCGCCGAGCGGGAATCGCGCCGCACCGCCACGCAGTTCCCGAAGACCGCCTGGCTGTTCGGCTCGGGCGCCGGGCCGGCCGAGCCGAATTTCGGCGTGTTCGACAACTGGATCCATGAGCCGGCTTATCTCTCGGGCATGATCGCCGGCAAGATGTCGAAGTCGGGCACGGTCGGCGCGGTGGCGGCGATGGGCATTCCGGAAGTGAACCGGCTGGTCAACGCCTTCTTCGCCGGGGCCAAGGAGGTCAATCCGAACGTCAAGAAGAAGGTCGCCTTCATCGGCTCCTTCTTCGACCCGCCGAAGGCCAAGGAGGCTGCGGTGGCGCAGATCGATGCCGGCGTCGACGTCATCTACGCCGAGCGCTTCGGCGTCATCGAGGCGGCGGTGGAGAAGAAGATCTTCGCCATCTCCAACATGTCCGACCAGTCGAGCCTCGGCCCCGACACGGTCATCACCGGCCCGGTCTGGGATATGTATCCGACGGTCGAGCAAGCGATCAAGCTGGTCAAGGCCGGCGTCTACACGGCGCAGGATTACGGCGATTTCTCGCGCATGGCCAAGGGCGGCTCGTATCTGGCGCCCTTTCACAAGTTCGACAAGACGTTGCCCGCCGAGGTCAAGGATCTGGTCGAGAAGAAGAAGGCCGAGATCCTGGAAGGCAATTTCCGGGTGGATGTGGACGAGAACACGCCGGTTTCGGATTGAGGGTTGGTTCGAGGGGTGGTGCGTGGCGCCCCCCCTCGTCCGGCAGGCCTGACGGGGGGTGCAGCGCATCCCTGTCAATCAAAGCTGCCATGGTAAGCCAATTCCTCTCAGGAGCGCCCTTGTCCGCCCCCCTCATCGAAATGCGCGGCATCACCAAGAGCTTCGGCGCCGTCAAGGCGAACGAGGCCGTGGATCTCAGCGTGGCGCCGGGCGAAATCCTCGGTCTGCTCGGCGAGAACGGCGCCGGCAAGACGACGCTGATGAACGTGCTGTTCGGCGCTTACGCGCCGGATGCCGGCGAGATCCTGATCCAGGGCCGGCCGGTACGGATCACGAGCTCGGCCGATGCGCTAGCCGCCGGCATCGGCATGGTGCACCAGCATTTCCATCTGGCGCCACGGCTGACGGTGCTGGAAAACCTGCTCATCGGTATTCCGGGCAAGTCGGGGCGGATCGATCGCGCCGGCGGGCTGGCCCGGCTTGCTGAAATCAGCAGCCAGCACGGGCTGACGCTTGATCCCGATCTGCCGGTCTCGGCGCTGTCGGTCGGCGAGCAGCAGCGGCTGGAAATCGTCAAGGCGCTGTTTCGCGGCGCCAGGCTCTTGATCCTCGACGAACCGACTGCGGTGCTGGCGCCGAGCGAGGTCGACGGTTTGTTTTCGGCGTTGCGGTCGATGGCGGCGCAAGGGCTCGGCATCATATTCATCTCGCACAAGCTCAATGAGGTGCGGGCGCTGACGCATCGCTGCACCGTGCTGCGGCATGGCCGCGTCGCCGGCCGTGTCGACGATCCGGCCAACACGACGTCGGCCGCGATGGCGCAATTGATGTGCGGCCATGAAATCGTGCCGCCGGCGAGGGGGCCGTCGGTGCCCGGCGCCGATGTGCTGACGCTCGATGGCATTTCAACCTCGCGGCATTCCGGCACGGCGCTGCGCGATGTGTCGCTTGCGGTTCGTGCCGGCGAAATCCTCGGCATTGCCGGCGTCTCCGGCAATGGCCAGCGGGCACTGGCGGAGGTCATCTCGGGCGTGCGCGCGCCCGATGCCGGCCGGATGACCGTCGCCGGCCAGATCGTATCGCGGTTCTCGCCGTGCGAGGTGCAGGCGCTGGGCCTTGGCCGCATCCCGGAAGATCGCATGACGACTGGGCTGGTCACCAATCTGCCGCTTGCCGATTCCATGGTGCTGCCGCGCATCGGCACATCGGCCTTCTCCGCCAGGGGGCTGCTCAAGCCGGATGCGATCCGCGCTTTCGCCGAAGAACAGATCAAGGCCTATGATATCAGATGTCCCGGGCCGATGACGCGCGCCGGCGCGCTGTCCGGCGGCAATCTGCAGAAGGCGCTGCTGGCGCGCGAGCTTGCCTTCGACCCAAAGGTGCTGATCGTGTCGCAGCCGACGCGCGGCCTCGACATTGGCGCCGCCCGTTTCATCCATGAGAAATTTCTCGACATGCGCGCCAAGGGTTGCGGCATCATCGTCATCGGCGAGGATCTGGAAGAACTGCTGGTGCTCTGCGACCGCATTGCGGTGATGTATGAAGGCCGCATCGCCGGCACGCTGGACAGCGCCGACGCGACCGTCGCGCAGCTCGGCCTGCTGATGACCGGCGCGGAGGGGCACGGCTGATGTTCCGCCTCGAAGTCCGCACCTCGACACCCGCCTGGTTCAACCTTGCCTTGCCGCTGCTGGCGATCGCCGCCACGCTTGTCCTATGCAGCGGCCTGATCGCGCTGGCCGGCGCGGGCGTGCTCGAATCCTACGGGGTTATGTTCACCGCTTCGCTCGGCGACAGTTATGCCATCACCGAAACGCTGGTGCGCGCCGCACCGATGATCTTCACCGGGCTGGCGGTGGCTGTCGCCTTCCGCGCCAAATTCTGGAACATCGGCGCCGAGGGGCAATTGCTGGCCGGTGCGGTGGCGAGCTGTTTTGTTGGCGCCATCCCCATGCCGGGGCCGCTCGCCATGCTGCTGATGGCGCTGGCGGGCGCGGCCGCGGGCGCCGCGGTCGCGCTGGTGCCGGCGACGCTGCGCGTAAAATTCAAGGTCGATGATGTGGTGAGCTCCCTGTTGCTCAACTCGGTCATCTACTACGCCTTGATGGCGCTGATCGAAGGGCCGTGGAAGGATAGCTTCAGCGGCTACCCGATTTCGCCGCCGATCGAGGATTCGGCGAACTTTCCGGTGTTGATCGAAGGCACGCGACTGCATCTCGGTGTCGTCGCGGCGCTGGTCGCGGCCCCGTTGATCTGGTTCCTGATCGTGCGCACGACGCTCGGCTTCCGGATCAGGATTACCGGCGAAAACCCGGAAGCGGCCAGATATGGCGGCATCCATGTCGAGCGAGTGCTGATCTCGACGGCGCTGCTGTCGGGCGCGCTGGCCGGTCTTGCCGGCGTCGGCGAGGTCGGCGGCGTGCACTTCCAGGTGATGAGCGACATCTCGCCGGGCTACGGCTATTCCGGCATCGTCGTCGCCATGCTGGCGCGGCTCAACCCGCTCGGCGTCGTGCCTGCGGCGATTTTTCTG
>NZ_JAPYKP010000215.1:0-6742 GCF_037179725.1 Mesorhizobium sp. Cs1321R2N1
ACCACACGTTCACGCAAATCGAGCGAATAGGGCTTGGGCATGGCAAATCACCTCCATACGGAAGTGAATCACAAACCCGACATCATCGGAATCCCTCGCGATTCAACCTGAGCATCCGACGCTCTAGCCCCATGAGTTTACAGCGCGTCACCTCGGCCGTCACTGTCTTCACCTCGGTCATGTCTTCCGTCAGCGATTTCACGGCGCTTTCGGTGACTGCCATTCGCTCATCCAGCTCTTCGGTCTTGGCGTACATCTTCGCCCGGCTGGACGCGGCGCGCTGTTCCGATTGTTCGTAGCTCAGGGCGGCTCACGCGTCGCTGTCCTTGACGCCCGATGGCGCGAGAAACCTGCCGGTGGTCTTCTTCGTCCATGGCGGCGCCTGGCGGTTCGGCAAACGCAGCCAGGTAAACGCCAAGCCGGCCTTCCTGCTCGCCAACGGCTTCTGTTTCGTCTCCATCGATTACCGCATGCTGCCGCAGGCGGATGTCGCCACCCAGGCTGCCGACGTCGAGAAAGTCTATGCCTATATCAAGGCCAACATCGCCCAACATGGCGGCGACCCCAACCGCATCGTCGGCATGGGCCATTCGGCCGGCTGCCATCTGATTGCGTTGACCGGCATGCGCGGCGAATTGCCCGGCGTTGCCGGGCTGCTTCTCGACGATACCAGAGCCTATGATCTTGCCGCCCTCGCCAAAAATGGCGGCATGGTGCGAGCCTATTCGCGGGTCTTTTCCGATCCTTCGCAATGGGCGGCGCTGTCGCCGGCGAGCTATGTGGATGGTCGCAAGCATCCGCCGACGTTCATCGCCTATTCTCGCGCCGATGGTCGCGGCGAGCAGTCCACGGCCTTTGCCGAGCGCCTGCGCGCCAGCGGCACTGTTGTGACGCTGTTCGACGGTAGCGCCTATACGCACATGTCGATCAACCGCGACTTCGGCGAGGACGATGATGCGCTGACCATCGCGGCGCTGGCGTTCCTGAAATCGACGGTCGGCTGAGCGCACCCAGCGTGTCCGCAGAGCGTGTTCCACTCGTTCCGCCCGACGGCCGCCGATGCGGCCCGAGGCCGAAACTCAGCAGTCATTGCTGGAGCGTTCGTTAAGTGTCGCACCGGTTTCGGCGTCGACCGAAGCCAGGCTGACTTCGTAACCCCAGAGGCTCCGGATATGGCGCAGGGTGGCATCGCGGCTGCCATTGTCGAGCAGTACGCCCTCCTTCACCTTGTGCTGCAGCCGCAAATGCCGGTTACCGAGCAGGTCGACGTCCACTACCTGGATATCCGGCCGGCTCGCCCCGATGTCGTAGCTCTGGGCCAGCGCGGCACGTATCTTTTGGTAGCCGCGCTCATTGTGGATCGAGGCGACCTCGTAATGCGAGTCGTCGGCTTGGTCGGCCAGGACAAACATCCGCCATTTCCGTATCAGGGCTGGGCTGAGGTGCTGGCGGACGAAGGATTCATCGCGGTGATTGGCCCATGCGTCCAGCAGCACGTCGCGCCAGTCACCGCGGCCCGCAATGTCGGGAAACCAGTCGCGGTCCTCCGCCGTCGGCTCGATCGAAATGCGCTGGATGTCCTGCATCATGTCGAGGCCGAGCGCGTATGGGTTGATACCGGAGAACCGGGGGTCGTCGAAGGCCGGCTGGAAGATCACATTGGAATGGTTGCGCAGGACCTCGAGCATGGCGCCCTCGCTGATCTGGCCGCGGTCGAACAATGCGTTCATGAGGGTGTAGTGCACGAAGGTGGCGCAGCCTTCATTCATCACCTGCGTTTGCCGCTGCGGATAGAAATACTGCGCAACGACACGCACGATGCGGATGATCTCGCGTTGCCACGGCTCCAGGACAAGGCTGTTCTTCTCGAGGAAATAGAGCAGATTTTCCTCGGGCAGGTTGAGCGATTTCTTCCGCTCCGTCAGGCCCTCATCCTTCTTCTCGGACTTGCTGGTGTCCTGTGAAGGAGGCAGCGTGCGCCATAAATCGTTGTAGGAGCGCTCTTCGTATTCCAGGCGCTCGCGCAGCCCTTCACGCCGCCGCTCGGACGACAGCTTTGGCGGCCTGTGATATCGGAACACGCCTTGCTCCATGAGCGCGTGGGCGCTATCGAGAATGCTTTCCACGGCTGACAATCCGTGCCGCTCCTCGCATCGGGCAATGTAGCCCTTGGCGAACTCCAGGTAGCTCAGGATTCCCCCGGCGTCGGTCCACTGCTGGAAAAGATGATTGTTCTTGAAGAAATGATTGTGTCCGAGCGCCGCATGCGCCGTCACCAGGGCCTGCAGGGCCATGGTGTTTTCCTCCATCAGGTAGACGATGCACGGATTGGAATTGATGACCAGTTCATAGGCCAGCCCCCGTCCGCCCTTGCGGTAGAGAAAATCCTGGTACAGGAAATGCTTGCCGAACGACCAATGACGATACATCAGCGGCATGCCGACCGATGAATAAGCGTCGAGCATCTGTTGCGAAGAAATGATTTCCATCTGCACCGGATAGGTGTCCAGCTTGAGCTCCTCGACGGCGATTGCCGCGATCGCCTCGTAAGCCTGCGACAATTTCTGGAAATCCCAGTCGGATCCGGAAAAGAGCAAACCCGGTTTGCTGGCTGTCCTGGCCATGGTTTCCCCTCAGGCACTCTTCCGGAGCGCGGGCTGTTTGGCAAAGAGCTGGCGAAAGACAGGATAAATATCGGCGGCCGTGGCTATTCGGCTCATCTGGAAGTTCGGCCAGTTTGACTCAATGGCGCTGTAGGCCCGCCAGAGCGACGTCCCGTTTTCGGTCGCGCCGAAGATGTGGCTCTCGCGTTCGTCGATGATCTCGACATAGGCGAAATACTGGCACAGGCGCATGAGCTTGCCGTTCAGCAGGGCGATGCAGCGCTCGGAATCGGTGGCGAAATTGTCGCCGTCCGAGGCCTGGGCGGCGTAGATGTTCCACTCGCTCGCGGGATAGCGCTGCTCGATGACGCGATGCATTTCCTCGAGCGCGGTGGAAACGACGGTGCCGCCGCTTTGCGTGCAGTAGAAGAAGGTTTCCTCATCCACCTCCTGCGCTTCGTGCGTGTGGCGGATGAAGACGATTTCGGTACGCTCATAACGTCTTTTCAGGAACAGGTGCAGCAGCACGAAGAAGCGCTTGGCAAGGTCCTTCTCGCGCTCGCCCATCGAGCCCGACACATCCATCAGGCAGAACATGACTGCTTTCGCATTCGGCACCGGGCGCGGGTCGAAGCGGTTGAACCGGATGTCGACCGGGTCGACGAAGGCAATCCGCCGGCGCCGGCGCTCCAGCCGCTCGATCTCCTCTTTGAGGGCCGCGACGCGCTCGCGCGTCTGAGCATTGGGCCGTGCGGCCTCCAGCGAGGCGAGGTCCTGCAGGATCGCGTCTACCGCCGCTTGCTTGGGGCGCCTGAGCGCAATGCGGCGGCCGTGGCTGTTGCGCATCGTGCGGCCGACATTGATGTTGGTCGGCGAACCGGTGGCCGCGAAACCCGCCCGGCGCGGCTTGAAGGCAAGGATCTCCTTGAGATTGAGCTTCACCAGGTCTGGCAGTTCGAGATCCTCGAAGAAAAGATCGAGCACCTCCTCGCGCGACAGGACGAAACGAAAGTCGTCCTCGGATGCGGTGTGTCCCGGTGACGAACCGCCCTTGCCTCCGCCCTGGCCAGGTTTGGGGATCAGATCCCCCTGGGCGAATTGCCTGTTGCCCGGCAGGATGTGCCGGCGCCGGCCGGTGTCCCTGGCGTCGTTGAAGGTCGGCTCGCCGGTGCCTCTCTCGGGCATCGGCACGACATGCTCCGCGTCCACATCGGCGATCCGCCCAGCGCGGATCTGGTCGCGAATGCTGCGCTTGAGTTCCTCGCGGGCACGCCTGAGGAAGCGCTGGCGATTGCCAAGGCTTTTGTCCTTCGGATTCAGGCGGCGGTCGATAAAGATCGGCATGCAACCATTCGGGCTGCTCTCAGCCCGCCTTGTTCACCCGCATGTACCAATCGACCAGCCGGCGGACCTGCCGTTCCGTATAACCGCGCTCCACCATCCGCTGGACGAATTCACTGTGCCGTTTTTCGGTGACGCTGTCCTGCTTGGAGCCGAAGCTGATCACCGGCAGGAGGTCCTCGACCTGGCCGAACATGCGCTTTTCGATCACCTCGCGCAGCTTCTCGTAGCTCGTCCATGACGGGTTGCGGCCGTGGTTGCGCGCCCGGGCACGCAGCGTGAACTTCACCACCTCGTTGCGGAAATCCTTCGGATTGGCGATGCCTGCCGGCTTTTCGACCTGCGACAATTCGCTGTCCAGCACCTCGCGGTTGAGGATCTGGCCGGTATCGGGGTCCTTGTAGTCCTGGTCCTCGATCCAGGCATCGGCATAGGCGATGTAGCGGTCGAACAGGTTCTGGCCATACTCGCTATAGGACTCCAGATAGGCCTTCTGGATTTCGTGGCCGATGAACTCGGCGTAACGGGCGGCCAGTTCCGACTTGATGAATTCGAGATAGGCCGCTTCCATCTCCTTCGGAAACTGCTCCCGCTTGATCGCCTCTTCCAGTATGTACATCAAATGCACCGGATCGGCGGCCACTTCCGCGGTGTCATAGTTGAACGTCTGCGACAGGATCTTGAAGGCAAAGCGCGTGCTGACGCCGGTCATGCCTTCGTCGACGCCGGCGGCGTCGCGATATTCCTGGACTGACTTCGCCTTCGGGTCGACTTCCTTCAGGTTCTCACCGTCATAGGCGCGCATTTTGGTGTGCAGCGGCGAATTGTCGTGCTCGGCAAGGCGCGTCGAGACGCTGAACCGGCTGAGGATGTCCAACACCTCGGGCGCGCAGGGGCTGGCGGCCAATTCACTCTCGCGCAGCAGTTTTTCGTAGATTTGCCTTTCTTCGGTGATGCGCAGGCAATACGGCACCTTGACCACGAGAATGCGATCGAGAAATGCCTCGTTGTTCTTGTTGTTCTTGAACTGTTGCCACTCGGATTCGTTGGAATGGGCAACGATTATGCCCTGGTAGGGAAAGGCACCGAAATTCTCGGTGCCGTTGTAACTGCCTTCCTGGGTCGCCGTCAGCAATGGATGCAGCACCTTGATCGGCGCCTTGAACATCTCCACGAATTCGAGCAGACCCTGCGTCGTCCGGTTCAGTCCACCGCTGTAGGAATAGGCGTCGGGGTCGGACTGGCTGAAATTTTCCAATTGCCTGATGTCGACCTTGCCAACCAGGGCGGAGACATCCTGATTGTTCTCGTCGCCAGGCTCTGTCTTGGCAATGCCGATCTGGCGCAGCCGCGACGGCATCAGTCTGACGACGCTGAATTTGGAAATGTCGCCGGACAATTCGTCGAGGCGCTTGGCCGCCCATGGCGAGATAAGCCCGTTCAGGCGGCGCCGGGCTATTCCGTATTTGTCCTCCAGGAGATCGCCCATGCGATCTGGATGGAACAGGCCAAGCGGCGATTCGAAAACCGGACTGATCTGGTTGCCGACCTTCAGCGTGTAGATCGGGCGCTCCTCCATCAATTTCTTCAACCGTTCGGCCAAGGAGGACTTACCGCCGCCGACCGGGCCCAAGAGGTAAAGGATCTGCTTGCGCTCCTCGAGGCCCTGAGAGGCATAGCGGAAATATCCGGCGATGCGCTCGATCGTATCCTCCATTCCGTAGAAATCGGAAAAGGAGGGATATATCTTGACGGTCCGGTTCGAGAAAATGCGGCCGAGCCGCTCGTCCTTGCTGGTGTCGACCAGGTCAGGCTCGCCGATCGCCTCGACCATTCGTTCCGGCGCCGAGGCATACATCGATTTGTCCTCGCGGCAGGCAAGCAGATATTGCTGGAGACTTATCTCCTCCTGGGCGGCGTTTGCATAAATTTCCGAAAACAGGTGGAAGACGTCGGATGGGTTCTCACGCATGATCGTTGCCTTCAGAGCCATTCTGGCGGGGCCCACACATTCAACTGCGGGAAGGCATTGTTTGTTCCGTCGACGCGCGTGCATCTGGCATCAAAATCCTGGCATCGCTCCGGCCCGAATGACCGCCTATCCTGATTGAACGCTCGCAGCGTCCGAGGAAACTCTTGCGATCTGGAGATCGACCAAGATTTTCGGCAGGGATGGCGACACGCTGACCGCCCCGGTGCCTGTGGCTGGATCATGCCAAAAGCGGCGGCGGGATATTGCCGTGCGGACATCCGCGGGTGCAACTGCTCTTCGTGAATGGGAGAAATTTTGCATGAATGGCGCCGATGTCCTGTGCGACGTGCTGCTGGCCAATGACGTAGAGGTCTGCTTCGCCAATCCCGGCACATCCGAAATGCATTTTGTCGCCGCGCTCGACCGTAAGCCCGAGATGCGTTGTGTGCTTGGCCTGTTCGAGGGCGTGGTGACCGGTGCGGCCGACGGCTATGCGCGCATGACCGATCGTCCCGCCGCGACGCTGCTTCACACAGGGCCGGGGCTGGCCAATGGTCTTGCCAACATGCACAACGCCCGGCGCGCCATGAGCCCGATGATCAACATCGTCGGCGACCACGCCTCATACCATTTGCCGCTCGACGCGCCGTTGACCAGCGATATCGAAGGCCTCGCGGCGCCGATGTCCAACTGGGTTCGACGCATCGAAGGGCCCGCCGATGTCCAGCCGGCCACGGAGGCTGCCTTTCGCGCCTCGCTGGCGCCGCCCGGTGTCACGACGCTGATCCTGCCGGCTGATGCCGCCTGGGGCGACGCCGACGCGGTT
>NZ_JAPYKP010000216.1:0-6665 GCF_037179725.1 Mesorhizobium sp. Cs1321R2N1
CGTCATCATGTCGTCGACGGTCTTCATCATCCGGGCGGATGCCTGATAGGTGTGCTCGAGATCGAGCATCAGCGACATCTCTTGATCGACATTGACGCCGGTTGCGTTGGACAAGGCATCGGCACTGTGCCCGACGACATTTTCTCGCTCGTAGCCATTCCCGCCGACCGGATGGGTGCAGCCGACCGGCAGCTCGCCGGCCGCATCCTCTTCGCCGCCAAGGAAGCGGTCTACAAGGCTGCCTATCGGCTGGATCGCGAAGTGCTGGGCTATGAGGACATCGCCGTTGACCTCGAAACCGGCCACGCGACAACGAAGATGGGCCGCAATGTCAGCATCGCATACTGCATCGCCCCGCGCGTGGTCGTGCTGGCGTTTATTGCAGAATAGGCATCGGCCTATTCGCTAACTATCTCGCAATAATCCCTCACCTCGCCGTCCAGCCCGCGTATCCGCCAGCTCTGCCCGCCCTGCCCCTCGACATGGCAAGATCCGAGCGGCACCTTGCCTCCCCCATCCGGCAGGTCGATGACATAGACCGGATTGCAGATGCCCGACAGGCGGGACCGCAGCGCTTCCACCAGCGCCTGGCCTTCGGCGATCGTGGTGCGGCGGTGCGCCATGCCGCGCGCCAGGTCGCCATGGTGCAGGTAATAGGGTTTTATCCCCAGCCGGTACATCAGCTCGCGGCAGAGCTCTTCCAGCACCTCGACCGTATCGTTGACGCCCTTGAGCAGAACGCTCTGGTTAAGCAGCACGAAGCCCGCCTGCCGCAAGGTGCGGCAAGCCGCCTCAGTCGCGGATGTGATCTCGCGCGCGTGGTTGAAGTGGGTGACCACCGTCACCATCAGCCGGCCCTGCAGTGCCGCCACGAGCCCTGGCGTGATGCGCGAAGGCAACGCCACCGGCACACGCGTGTGGATGCGCAAGAGCCGCACATGGGGGATGGTCTCGATGCGGGCACGGATTTCGGCAAGCGCCGCATCGGGCAGCGACAGCGGGTCGCCGCCGGTCAGGATCACCTCGCGGATTTCGGGGTGGCCGGCGATATAGGCCAGCGCCGGCTCCAGCGCCTCGCGCGTATAGCCCCGGCCGATCGAGGTCAGCGATTCCTTGCGGAAGCAGAACCGGCAATAGACCGCGCATTGATAGGTGGGGAATAAAAGCACCCTGTCGGCATGGCGATGCGTCAGCCTGGGCACCGGACTGAATTCATGGTCGGCGATCGGGTCGCCGAGCTCGCCCTCCGTCTCGTCCAATTCCCCCGGCGACGGGATCACCTGCGCCCGGATCGGATCGGCGGGATCGTTCCAGTCGATCAGGTCGAGATAGCTCTTTGGCGCGCGCACCTTGTGGAGCGTGGCGGCGGCTTGCGCGGCTTCGCGCTCGGCCGGCGAGAGCGGCAAGGAGGAGAGGTCGCGCACATGGCGCACGCCGGCGCGGACATCGTCCTGCCAAGCGGTGTCGGCGGCGCGGGTTGCATCTTTGAGGTCGGTCATCGGCAGGTCTCGGGCTGTTCGCGCGGACCTATCGGCTGGATGGGCAGCGCGGTCAACCACTGTCGCACCGCCAACCATGTCCACCGCGCTCTACGGCGCCACCTTTGCCTTCACAACCTCCGCCCACCTTTAGCCCGCCATCGCCACAAAGGCGCTTTCTATGCTTTCGAACCTCAGCTCCGGATAGAGCGTCCTGGCTTCAGGCGTGGCCGTCTCAAGCGCGGTCTCGCCGCGGATCCAGAATGCCCGCAGCAATCCAAGGCCGGGAACCGCCGCGATCAGCGCCTCAAGCTCCTCGAGGCTCATCTGCTTGACGCGCGGCGAGCGGCCGCTCACTTGCCGCCACAGCTCGATCATCGCACTCTGCGTGATCTTGTTCTGCGCGATCCGGATTTCGCCGCGAACGGCGTCGGGATCCTCCAGCGCACGCAAGGTGACCGCCGCGATATCCTTCTCGCTGACAAACGTCGCCGGCACATTGCCGTCGCCATAGAGCGTCACCTCGTCGGGCGGCAATGGCGACGAGCCGAAGCGCGTCAGGTCGCCCAGTGTCGCCACCCAGGTCGAGAAGAAGCCGTTGGTGTAGATCACCGTATAGGGCAGGTCGGCCTCCCTGACCGCATCGAAGACGGCCCGCTTGATGTCGAGCGGTTCGATCGAGCCGGGTGCGGCGGCGGCAAAGTCGAGGCCGAAACCGGCGGACGGCACATAGCGGGAGACGCCGGCATCCCTGACGGCGCGCACCAGCGTCATCTCGCTGGCCGATCCGACATGCACCGAGCTGATGACGCGATCGACCTTGCCGACAGCGCGCACAAGGCTGTCATAATCGTCGAGATCGCCGACATGCACCGTGGCGCCGAGCTCCTTCAGCGGGTGCATCCGCGCTTCATTGGCCGATGTGGCGGGCCGGACGAGGACGTGCAGGCTGTCGCCATTGCGCGCGCTGGCCTTCGCCATCTCGCTGCCGAGAAGTCCGGTCGCGCCGATGATCAATGTGCTGGTCATATCCCCCTCCCATTGCCGAGAATGGAACCGTCCCAGTCGCGTTCGAGGCCGATGTCATGCAAACGGCGATCGGAAAGCCGGGAGATCTGGCGCAGCGTGCGGCGGCGCTCGAACGCTGCCGCGCCTCGCATGGCAAGGCCGCTCATCGCGGCCCCGATGGGTCGAAGGGTCAAGGTCATAATCCGTCTCCTGTGTTTCACTGGGCGCAAGTCTGCCGATGTCGCCCGGGCGGGGCGAGCATGACGATTGCTCACACTTGTCTGGTCAATTCGGCGCATCGATGAACCGGAAGTCCGGTATGGATGCTTGGTACGCCTGAATATTGGGTCATTCGCGGCTGGACGACAAACGACTCTTTGTGCAGGATTTGTGAGCAACGCTCACAGGTCGAACCATGCCGCGCAGATTGCCGCCCCTCACCGCTTTGCCCGCCTTCGACGCGGCCGCGAGACATTTGAGTTTCTCCAAGGCCGCCGAAGAGCTCAACCTCACCCATGGCGCGGTCAGCCGCGCCATCCGCAACATCGAGGACAGGCTGGGCATCCAGCTCTTCGATCGCGGCACACGCTCCGTGCGCCTCACCGCTGTCGGCGCGGCCTATGCGGCGGAGGTCGGCAAGGCGCTCGACCAGATCGCCGCCGCCACCATCGCCGCCACGCCCGACCGCTCGACCCGCATCCTCAACGTCAGCACGTCGGATGGTTTCGCCGGGCGCTGGCTGGTGCCGAGGCTGCATCGCTTTCATCGCGCCAATCCCGACATCGACGTGCGGCTGGCGACCTCGGGCGTGCTGGCCGATTTCGTCAGCGACGGCATAGACATCTCCATCCGCTACGGGCGTGGCGGCTATACCGGGGTGACGGCGGAATTCCTCGCCGACGAAGAGGTCTTCCCCGTCTGCAGTCCCGAACTCCTGGAAGGCGACCATCCGCTGCGGCAGCCCGGGGATTTGAGGCATCACAAGCTGATCCACGATGCCTTCCGCATCGACTGGGCGACATGGCTTGACCAGGCCGGCGTCGAAGGCATCGACCCCAAACGCGGCGTGCGCTTCGATTCCGCCACCTTCGCCGTCGAGGCCGCCGTGCATGGCGAAGGCGTGCTGCTGGGCCGCAGCGCGCTGGTCTCGGCTGATCTTGCGGCAGGCCGGCTGGTCAGGCCCTTCGACCTCGCGCTGAAATCAGCCGCCAGCTACTACATCGTCTATCCCGAAGGCGCGCTGCGCCAGAAGAAGATCAGGGCCTTCCGCGACTGGCTGTTCGCCGAGATCGCGGTCGACTGGGTCAGCGCGAAGAAGAGCGGCTGATCCGAACGCCCGCCTTCCCTCTCTTACCGGCGAGATATCGCCGCCGTTCGGAGCGGAGGCTACGCAGCCAGTCAGTCCGACGGCTCGTCAGGCCGCTTGGGCATCACGATCTGGATGGGACGGCTGCCGATCGGCGCTCCGGTCCCGCGATCGATGCTGACCGGGTCGATTTCGGTTCCTGTCTCGGCGTCGAAGAACCGGGTGAAATTGCCACCGCCCCGGTGCCTTGCCCCCCATGCGGCGAGCGAAAACAGCACGGGAAGCAAATCCTGACCCGCCTGGGTCAGCACATATTCATCGCGTGGCGGCCGCTCTGAATATCGCCGTTTCTCCAGCAGCCCTTCCTCCGTCAGGGTTGCCAGCCGGCTGGTCAGCATCGTCGGGGCGATGCCGAGGTTCTTGCGAAATTCGTCGAAACGGCTGAGCCCCGCATGGGCGTCGCGCATGATCAGCATGCTCCACGTGTCGCCCACCGAGCCGAGGCTGCGGGCGATCAAACAGGGCTGGTTGGAAAGATTCTTCACGTCGATACCATTTTGATAGTGACTTACTACTAATTTGATAGTATCTGATCTCGCCAAGCCGTTCCACCGAAAAGTGAAGGTGACGGCCGGACAGCGCGCCGCTGGAGTCCCCAAATGAAGTTCTATCTGTGCAAGTACATCCCGCCCCGCGCCGACTTTCTCGCGACCATGACCGGCGACGAGCGGGAATGGATGAAGCAGCATGGCGCATTTCTGGACGAACTGCTCGATCGCGGACTGATCGTCGCCCATGGTCCGGTGATGGATCCAGGCGGCGGCTATGGCCTGTCGCTCTACCGGATCGCCGAGGACCAGGACATCCAGGCGATAACCTCGCAAGACCCCATCGTGAGGAATGGCGCCGGCCATTACGAACATCACCCCATGCTTCACCTGAGCGTGCGCGGCTGACAGGTCCGTCAGCACAAGCGCCATGACCCGTACATCTCGAAGGATATTGAAATGAATACCAAAAATCGCGGCGTCGCCGTCATCACCGGGGCAGCCGGCGGTATCGGACTTGCAACGGCCAAGGCCCTTCTGTCGGCCGGCTACCGCGTCTTCGGCACGAGCCGGAAAGCCACAACCGGGTCGCCGGCTGGGATCACCATGCTGAGCTGCGACGTGACCGATGCGGACTCCGTCGCACGCATGGTGTCGGAGGTCGTAAGCCAGGCCGGGCGCATAGACCTGCTCGTCAACAATGCCGGCAATGCACTGATCGCGGGCGCGGAAGAATCGTCGGTCGAACAGGCAAAGGCCCTTTTCGACGTCAACGTCTTCGGTCTCATCCGCGTCACAAACGAGGTACTGCCGATCATGCGGCGCCAGGGTAGCGGCCGGATCGTCAACATCAGCTCGGTCGTCGGCTTTGTCCCCAGCCCGTTCAGCGCGCTCTACACATCGACGAAACATGCCGTCGAGGGCTATTCCGAATCGCTGGATCATGAGGTCCGTCCCTTCGGTGTTCGCGTCCTGCTGGTCGAACCGGCCTTCACCCGCACCGCTCTCGATCACAATGCGACGAAGCCGGACAGGATGATGAGCGTCTATGATCAGGCACGGGCAACGGCGACCGCGGTCTGGAACAGTGCGATCGAAGCCGGCGATGCTCCCGAGATCGTCGGCCAGGCGGTCGTCACCGCGGCCACCGCGACATCGCCGAAGCTGCGCTATCCCGCCAGCAAGCAGGCGCACCGCCTGTACCTGCTGCGACGGTTCGTTCCCGCGAATGCTTTCGACAAAAGCCTTCGAAAACAGATGAACCTGCCGGCGTGACAAACGCCGCCGTTCGGGGCCAGTTTTGAGACGCCGCCCTGAACGAAGCGAGACAGGTGGACAGCCAAGAGCTGCCCACCCGGCCCCCGCACCATACCCCACGAACAGAGCGGACGTTGGTGTGCGCCGCCACCAGTCGTCATATGACGGGTATCGCGTTCGGAGGCCTATTCCTTGGCGCGAAAAGCTTCCGGCACGATGAAAACCTCGTCGGCGCGGCCATAGCCGCCGTCGGCGACTTCCTCCACCAGCACCATCGTGTAGGGCCGCACGCCCTCGCCGAAAAAATCGACGAACATGGCAGTCGTGCGATGGATGAGGTCTTCCTTCTGCGCCTTGGAGAGCGCCGCCTGCGGCATCTTGATGTTGGCGAACGGCATGATCTTTTCCTTGTTTCTGGAGGTTGGTTTCAGGTTTTGGGATGGAGCAGGTCGGCAAGGCAGCAGCGGCCCGCCGCCTCAGATCACGCCGCCATTGGCGCGGATGATTTGTCCGTTGACCCAGCCGCTGTCCGGCCCGGCCAGGAACGAGACCACCCCGGCAATGTCGTCGGGCTGGCCGAGCCTGCCGAGCGGGATCATTTTGGTGGTGGCCTCGATCTGCGCCGCGCTCTTGCCGTCCGTGAACAGCGCCGTCTCGACCGGCCCGGGCGCCACCGCGTTGACGGTGATGCGGCGCGCGCCAAGCTCCTTGGCCAGGATGTGCGTCATCGCCTCGACCGCCGCCTTGGTGGCGGCATAGACGCCGTAACCCGGCTGGTAGAGGCCAACGACGCTGCTCGAGAAATTGACGATGCGGCCGCCATCGCGAAGGCGTTTTGCGCCTTCGCGCATGCCGCGGAACACGCCGCCGAGATTGATCGCGACCTGGGCGTCGAAGAAGGCGTCATCGGCCTGCGCGATCGGCGAAAGCTTCATGATGCCGGCATTGTTGATAAGGATATCGATGCCGCCGAACGCCTTCTCGCCGGCATCGAAAAGGCTGGCGATGCCGGCCGGACCGGCGATATCGGCCTGCACGGCGATCGCCTTGCCGCCATCGGCTTCGATG
>NZ_JAPYKP010000217.1:0-6499 GCF_037179725.1 Mesorhizobium sp. Cs1321R2N1
GGCTGACCGAGGCGGCGCGCAGGCTCGCCGGCGGGGCGCCCGACATCCTGTGCGTCGCGCTCGACGCCGGCTACAACTCGCATGAGGCTTTCACCCGTGCCTTCCGTGACCAGTTCGGTACCACGCCGGAACTGGTGCGCGCGCAAGGTTCGACCAAGACCCTTGATCTCGTGGAGCCTATCCTGATGGACCACACCCTGCTCGCCAGCCTCGAACCACCGCGCTTCGAGACCAGCCGCCCCTTCCTCATCGCCGGCCTCGGCGAGCGCTACAGCTGCGAATCGAGCGCCGGCATTCCGATGCAGTGGCAGCGTTTCAGCCCTTACATCGGCAACATACCCGGCGAAGTCGCCGGCGTTTTCTACGGTGTCTGCCTCAATGGCGACGATGCCGGCAATTTCGACTATGTCGTCGGCGTCGAAGTGCGCGACTTCGCGGATCTGCCGAAGGAATTCTACCGGGTGCGGGTTCCGGCGCGGAAATACGCCGTTTTCATGCATCGCGAGCACATCTCGACCATCCGGCGTACGATCAATACGATCTGGAACAGTTGGCTGCCGGCCTCCGGCCACGAAATCGCCGACGCGCCGGAATTCGAGCGGTATGGGCCCGAATTCGATGCACGCACAGGTAATGGCGGGCTGGAGATCTGGGTGCCGGTCAAGGCATGACGCGCCGCTACAGTTCCAGATCCCAGTTCTGTCCAACCAGATCCTTGCCGAAGGAATGGTGAGGCTCTTCCTCGATCAGCTTGAAACCGGCCGCCTGATAGATGTGCCGGGCCGCGGTCAAAATGTCGTTGGTCCATAGGGTCAGCGTCTTGTATCCCCTGGCGCGGGCAAAGCCGATGCACTCGTCGACCAGGCGCTTGCCGATGCCGAGGCCGCGCGCCGAAGGTTCGACATAGAGCAGCCGCAGCTTGGCCACCTGATCCGACTTGCGCACGACGAAGACCGAGCCGACGACCTCGCCTTCCCGCTCGGCGATCCAGCCTCGCTCCCATTTCGGATCGAAGGATTTTACGAAATTTGCGAGGATTTCGGCGACCAGGGCCTCATAGGTTTCGTCCCAGCCATAGTCCTGCGCGTAGAGCATCCCTTGCCGGCGGGTGATCCAGCCAATGTCGCCGACCTGCAACGGCCGCAGCAGATAAGGGATTTTCGGCTCGCCACTGTCATCCAGCAGACGCTGCACCGTGCGCATGGAATTGACCAGCCGGTCCTGCTCCGACGCGGGCAGCCGATCGAGCAGCGCCGCGACCTGGTCGTGCGAATCCTTGTTCAGCGGTGCGAACGCGTTCCTGCCCGCCGGCGTCAGCGCGATCGACGATTGCCGCGCGTCCGAAACCAGGGTGACCCTGGAGATGAGATGAAGGCGCTCGAACTTCTTCAGCAAACGGCTGACATAGCCGGCGTCGAGGCCGAGATCGCGCCCGAGGTCGGTCGCGGTCAGTCCGTCACGATGCGCCAACTCGTAGAGCACGCGCGCCTCGGTCAGCGAGAAGGCGCTCTTCAGCAGCCCTTCGTCGAGCAGTCCGATCTGACGGGTATAGAAGCGGTTGAAGGCGCGCACCGCATCAATCAGGTCCTTGCTGGGTGCAGCCTTGTCGGGTTGATGGTGGATTGTCATCGAGTCATCTCCTGCCGGCACAGGATCAATCACTTATTTGACTAAGTCAACTATCAGGAGATGACTCGGACACTTACATCATCGGCAGCACCGGCCAGCGGTCGACGATCCTGCCACCGGAAAGCACCGCGATCGGCCCGAGCTGCTGCAGCACGGCTTCGCTCTGCGTCGGTCGCAGGAACGCGTAGTCGCCTGGCCTGACGACGGCCCCGGCGGGCAGGCCCATGAATTGCTGGTTGGAGGACAGGCCAAGCAGGCCGTTCGCCGTCAGGCCTTCGGGAAACACCGGTTCGGCCATCCATTTGCCGCCATAGAGATAGCAGCCCTTGCGCGGAAACCGGCCGAGCGCCTGGAGCAGACGCGAGACCGCAGGCGGGCCGGGCAGCATTGGCTCGACCAATTTCAGGATCGGCGTCGCGATGAAGGCCGCCGGCCGGAAGCCATCGAGGCCTGGCGTGTCGAAATCGCCGGGCAGCACGAAGGCCGACCCGATCGACACTTCATTGGCAACGCCGCCATGATGAAGCAGCGCGGTCTTGCTGCCACCGATGTTCAAGATGTGGCGCTGGTCCATGCCGAGGCGCGCGACGAAAGCGGCGGCCCGTTGCGAGGCTTGCGCCAACGCCTTGGCCGGCCCGCCGAACAGGGCGGGTATGTGCGGCGCATGCGCCTCATAGGCCATGACGCCTTCGCAGCGCAGCCCTTTGTGGGCCGGCAGCGCCTTAAGCGCCCGCGACAGAGCCTCCGGTTCGGCAAAGCCGCCGCGATGCAGTCCGACATCGATTTCGAAAGCAATGCGCAGTTCGACGCCGAACTCGGCTGCGAGCGCGCCATACTCCGCCAGCCTCTCCTGGGTATCGATCAGCCAGCAGACGCGCGACCAGGCCGCATCGCCTCTGGAAAGCGCCGCCCTTGCCGCGCCAACCGGCATCGGCTTGCCGTACAGCAGATCCGCATCCGGAAACGCGCTCAGCACCGCATCGCTGATCGGCGGATGGAAGGTCATGAAGCGTTGGGTTCCAAGCGCCTTGCCGATATGGGAGAGCAGCGGCAGGCAAGCGAGCGACTTGTCGACCAGCCGTACGGCAAGGCTGGCATCAAGCCTCTCCTTCACCAGGGCGATGTTGCCATCCAGCCGGTCGAGGTCGAGCAGCAGGCAGGGTTGGAAGATGCCCGCCTGCTTCAGCGCATCCGAAAGCGTGGCGAAATAAGCCTTCATCGCTAGATGCCAAAAGGACTGGGTTCGATGCCGAACAAGCCGGCCATGTAGGGCGAGACGAAACGGTTCTGCGGATCGATGTCGCGGCGCACCGCCATCGCATCGTCCCAGCGCGGATAGAGCTTTTTCAGGTCGGCCGCTTTCAGGCTGTGCATCTTGCCCCAGTGCGGCCTGCCGCCATGTCTGCGGAAGATCGGCTCGGCCGCACGCATGAACGGCAGCGGATCGTTCGCCGCGTCATGGTGGATGGCGATGGAACAGGTGAACCTTTTGTGAAAGGGCGAGAGCCAGAATTCGTCTGAGGCCACCGACCGCACCTCCATCGGGAAATAGACTTCCGGAAAATGCTTCTCGGTCAGTTCGATGATCTCGGCCAGCGCCTTCGGCCCCTCCTCGAAGGGAAGGTGATATTCCATTTCGTTGAACCTGGTCTGCCGGTCGCTGGCATAGACGTTGAGCCAGTCCTGCACATAATCCTCGGCCGGCACCTTGGCGACGGCGCCGAGGATCAGCCGGCGGCGCAGCGCCGGCAGCCAGGCAAGCCCGGTTCGCAAGCGACGCAGCGTGCGCAACGAGCCTTCATCATCGTCGGTCGGGCGCACCGTCGTGGCTTCGGCGCTGAAGTCGCTGGCGATGAACTGGGCGTAGCCGGAGAAGGGAATGTAATAGAATTCAGCCGAACGATGCGCGGCCATCATCGTCTCGAAATCGCGCAGCATGTCGACGATCGGCAGCACCCATTTGCGGCGGCGCAGGCGGTAGCTCGCGATGTTGTTCAGCGTCACTTCGCTGAGCACGCCGAAGGCACCGAGGGCGACGCCGATGGCATGGATCGTCTCCTGATCCCCTTCCCGCTTGAATTCGCGGACCTTGCCAAGCCCGTCGACGATCTGCACCGTTTCCAGCTGCGTGTGATAGGCACCGAGCGTCGGCCCCGAGCCATGGGTAGCCGTGCCCAGCGCGCCGCCTATGGCCTGGCGGTCGATGTCGCCCATGTTGGGCAGGCCCTGGCCGATGCCTTGCAGGATGTGCATGAGCGAACCAAGCCGCGTCCCTGCCCGTACGCGCGCCTGATGTTTTTTCGCATCATGCGAGACCAGCCCTTCCAGCTTCTCCAGCGACAGGATGGTGCCTTGCGATTTCACCAGCGGCGTGAAGGAGTGACCGGCGCCGGCGACGCGGACCGGACCGGGTGCGGTGCGAATGAGATCGCAAAGTTCGCCGGCGTCGGCGGGGCTGGCAAGCAGCCGCGGCTCGGCGGTGACAAAGCCCGACCAGTTGCTCCAGCTGTTCGACATGGTGCTCACGCAACAACCCGGCGACGCCGCGCCACGAGGACAAACAGACCGAGCAGCGCCACGCTGGCGACAGCGCTTGCGGCGGCGAATTCCGGAACCGGGCGAAAATCCTTGCCGTCGATGAGCAGCGACGCCGCGACCGGCCCGATCGCCAGGCCGAAAAGCTGGGCGGCCGGTACCAGCAGCACGGCGGTGCGTGTCTCGTCGGCGGTGATCGCCAGCCGGATCTGGTAGGGCACGATGAAGAGCAGGATAAAACCCATGACCAGGGCGGCGACCCAGAATGTCGTGAGGCCAGGTCCGCTGGCAAGCACGAGCGAGGCGACGAGCGCGACGATGCCGATCGCCACGATGGCAACGCGATAGTCGATGCGCGCCTCGAACACGGTCGCCGTCATCGCGCCCAGAACCTGCGCCGCGAGGCTGGCCGAGACGATCAGGCCGATGGTGCGGCCATCGATGCCGAATTGGGCGCCGAGCGGCTCCAGAAAAGCCCAGACGGCACCGAAGAACATGAAGTAGCAGAAGACCGACAAGATCGCGGTGACCGAAGGAACCGTCAGCACATTGGCGAGGTTCTCTTCCTTCGGCAGGTCGGCATAGTCGGCGGGGACAATAAAGGCGACGACCAGCGACAGGACGCAGACGATCGCGAGAACGAGGAAGCCACCCGCCGATCCGGCGGCGGGGATGACATAGAGCGCCAGCAGCAGGGCAAGAGCGCATTGCGCCAGCGTCTGCATGGTGACGAAATAGCCGCCGATGCGTTCGGCGCGCCGCGAACGGGCGATCAGTTCGGTGGCGACCGCGACAAGGCCGCCTTCGGCAAGACCGGCCAGCGCGCGCGCCGCCATCAGCGTGTTGGCCCCGGCGGCATAGGTCGTCCAGACATTCGCCACCGCCAGCAGCAGCAGGAGGACCGCACTTTTCCAGCGCATATTGCGGGCGGAAAGCAGCATCGCGACGATCGCCGAGCCAATCGCGATGGCGATCATCTCGGCGGTGGCGACCAGTGCCAATTCGTCGCCGCTGACATGGCCCTCGGTGTAGAGGGCGCCGAGCAGGACGGGCTGCAGGCCGAGGATGAGCAGGCCGACCGACCCGATCCACAAGGCCGAGGCAAGCTGCCCGCCGGTCGGACTGCCAACCAGCCAGTCGCCATCGCCCTGAAGACCGGTGCTTGTCGAAGTCAAAGGCACCTCCCAACGTCCTTGCCGCGCGGCAGAAAAGCTGACACTCTGTCAGCATTCAGAACCTGATACTTGATCATATTTCTTGTCAACCGGAATTTGGAACCGTCCGAAAGATCGGTGCATGACGGAAGCAAGTCGAACGGCTACCGAGCCCAGGCGCAGGCCCAAGCAGGAGCGCAGCCGCGAGCGCATCGACGCCATCCTGTCGACGACCATGCGGCTGATCGGCGAGAAGGGCATTGATGCCGTCACCATGAAGGAGGTCGGCATGCTGGCGGGCGGGCCGATCGCCACCGTCTATCACTACTTCCCCAACAAGTCGGCGATCCTGGCTATGCTCTATGAGCGGTTTTCCGAGGTCAGCCGGGCGCGCCTGGCGGCGATCATCGCCGATGTCCGCGAAGCGAAGGACGTCATCGCCGCGGCCGACCGGCTGCTTGACGACTATCTCAGCCGTGTCGCCAGCGATCCGGCCATCCAGGATCTGCAGAACGCCATCCAGGCCGACAAGGCGCTGAAGAATCTCGACATCGCCGAAACCCGGCATCAGGCCAAGATGTTCTGCGACCATGTCACCGCCTTGCTCGAGCCGGAAAAGCACGAGCAGTTCGAACGCATGGTCCTGCTGATCTTCCAGCTCGCCGGCGGCGTCGTGCGCCTGGCGCTTGCGCAGGGCGAAGCGGAAAGCCGGCGCACGATCGAGGATTACCGGTCGATCATCCACACCCAGTTGCGGTTGTTCCTCTGACGCGCTTGCGCTTTGTGGCGGTGTCTCCACTTTCCACGAACTCAAATGGCGCGTCGCCAGACCGCGACAGGCCGCGCCCCCGCCGCATTCTTCGCGACGATGCAGCAAGAGAAAAATTTCGCGCGATTGCCGGTTCCCGCGTGCCTTGACTCTCGCAGGTCGGCGGCCTATTTCAGCGCCACGTTAGCACTCGCCATTGATGAGTGCTAACCACGTGTCCGGCACCGCCGGACGGAGGAACTGTTCTCACCGTTCTCATTCGAGGAAGAAAAAATGGCAAAGTCGAAGTTCCGCCCGCTTCATGACCGCGTGGTCGTTCGCCGGGTCGAATCCGAATCCAAGACCGCCGGCGGGATCATCATCCCGGATACGGCAAAGGAAAAGCCGCAGGAAGGCGAGATCATCGCCGTCG
>NZ_JAPYKP010000218.1:0-6482 GCF_037179725.1 Mesorhizobium sp. Cs1321R2N1
CGCGGCGGCGCCGGCACCGCGCTGGTTGGCACGCCGGAGCAGGTTGCCGACCGCATCCGCGAATACCAGGCGATCGGCATCGATACGATCATCGGCTCCGGCTATCCGCATCTCGAGGAAGCTTATCGCGTCGCCGAACTGCTCTTCCCCAAGCTTGGGCTCGGTACCAGGCGGCTCAAGCCGCGCGAAGACATCGCCAACGAATTCTCGGTCGGCTTCCATGGCGCGGCCCGCCTGCAGGCCGCGTCATGAGCTTTTCCGCACGCCTGCGCGGGAATGGCATCGGCTGGCTATTGCCGGTGCTGGTGATTGCCGGCTGGGAGGTGGCTTCCCGCGCGGGCGTCATGCCGGCCAACGTGCTTCCGGCGCCAAGTGCCGTCGCCGAGGCCTTCTGGCGATTGACGCTGTCGGGTGAACTGATCCGGAACATCGGCGTTTCGACGGCGCGCGCCCTTGCCGGCTTCGCCGTCGGTGGCTCGATCGGCTTTGCGCTCGGCCTTGCCAACGGGCTGTCGACGCTCAGCCGCGGCCTGACCGACACCACGCTGCAGATGATCCGCAACATTCCGCACCTGGCGCTGACCCCGCTGGTCATCCTCTGGTTCGGCATCGACGAAGAAGCAAAACTGTTCCTGGTGGCGCTCGGCGTGTTCTTTCCGATCTACGTCAACACGCTGCTCGGCATCCAGAGCGTCGACCCGCAACTCGTCGAGATGGGCCGCGTCTACGGCATGGACCGGCGCGCGCTGTTCGTCCGCGTCATCCTGCCCGGCGCGCTGCCGGCGATCTTCGTCGGCCTGCGCTACGCCTTGGGCATCATGTGGCTGACGCTGATCGTCGCCGAAACCATCTCGGCCAGCTCCGGGCTCGGCTACATGGCCATGCAGGCGCGCGAATTCCTGCTGATCGATGTCGTCGTGCTGTCGATCCTGATCTACGCGCTGCTCGGCAAGCTCGCCGACAGTCTCGCCCGCCTGCTCGAGCGCCTGTCGCTCGGCTGGCATCCCGCCTTTCAGAACGGATGAGTATTCGATGCCAGCCGCCAGTCTGACCTCCGTCCGCTCCTTTGTCACCGCGCCGGCGCCCGCGCGCCCGGCGAGATCGGTCGAAGATCGGCGCGCCTTCGCCTTCAAGGGCGTGGGGAAACGCTTTGGCGACAAGACCGTTCTCGACGGCATCGACCTCGACGTGCCGGTCGGGCAGTTCGTCGCCGTCATCGGCAAAAGCGGCTGCGGCAAGAGCACGCTGCTCAGGTTGCTCGCGGGGCTCGACCGGCCGACATCGGGATCGCTGACGCTGGGAGCCGAGGAAGAGGGCCACAGCCGCACGCGCTTCATGTTCCAGGAGCCGCGCCTGCTGCCCTGGGCCAGCGTGGTGAAAAATGTCGAGGTCGGGTTGACCGGCATCGCCTCCGGCACGGAAGCAAGGCGACGCGCGCTCGGCATTCTCGGCGAGGTTGGCCTCGCCGACCGAGCCGATGAATGGCCCTCGGTGCTGTCCGGCGGCCAGAAGCAGCGCGTGGCGCTGGCCCGCGCGCTGGTCGGTCACCCGCAGGTCCTGGCGCTCGACAAGCCGCTCGGGGCGCTCGACGCGCTGACCCGCATCGAGATGCAGCAATTGCTGGAGCGTATCTGGATTGCCCAGAAATTCACCGCCGTGCTGGTCACGCATGATGTCGCCGAAGCGGTTGCGCTCGCCGACCGGGTGGTGGTGGTCAGCGGCGGCAAGATCGCGCTGGATCTGGATGTGCCGGTGGAACGGCCGCGCCGCCGCGGTTCCGCCGAGCTTGCCCGTCTCGAAGGCAGGATCCTCGACCAGCTGTTCGGCTAAGATCATTTCGGAAAAGTATGAAACGACTTGTCCGTCCGGGATTGCGCCCAAAAAAAGAGCTTCAGGGCGAACGGTTCGCCCACACCAGCCCGGCCACGCCGGCCAGCATGGCGGCGAGGCCGATATAGAGCCATTGCGACTGGCCGGTCATGAAGCTGCCGCCGACCACGCCGATGCCTTGCAGCGACCACAGCGCGCCCATGGCCAGAACGATCAAGGCCAGCAGATTTTTGGCCAGCAGATTTTTGGTCAGTCTCATTGTCGGATCCCCTTTTTTTAAGTCGATCGATTGCGGCGCTATTGCCGTGATGAAAGAGCCGAAGGAAGTGGCCAGATCGTGCAGACTTCTATTTGGAGATCAACGCTCGATCTTGTCATAAAAGTCCTCCGTGCCGATCAAACATGATCGAAACTGGTTTCGGCGCGCCAAAAAGTCCCTGACAGACTGTTACCCGATGACTCCAAACGTGTGATCTTGCCATGGAACCGCCAGATCACCGCCGCATTTCGTGCCTTATTCTTTTCCTAACGGCTGGGGTCTGTCAAAAAACGGAGCCATCCCCCAAATATGAAGACCCCAAAACAGACTGCGCTTGTCGCGGTAACGATCGCTGCTGGCCTGATGGTCGGCGCCTCCGCCACTTCGGCAACCGCCGCCGCCGGCCAGTGTGGCCGCGCTTCTTGGTACGCGCTGCACTCGAAAACCGCATCGGGCGAGCGTATGAACCCCTCGGCGCTGACCGCCGCCCATCGCACGCTGCCTTTCGGCACCAAATTGCGGGTCACCAACAAGAACAACGGCCGCAGCGTCGTCGTGCGCATCAACGATCGTGGTCCCTTCATCAAGGGCCGCGTGCTCGACCTGTCGAAGGGCGCCGCCGGCCAGCTCGGCTTCATCGGCTCCGGTCAGACTTCCGTCTGCATGGCGCGCGTCTGATCTGATCGTCTCCTGACCATGATCTCTCCCGCACCCCGGCCGGCGGAGCAAACGGGAACCTTCGGGATCATGGTCGGTCTCCGGTGCGAAGGCCTGACACATATCCTACACATTTCGGCACTGCACATTGAGCCGGCTGTGCCGTCCGGCGCCTGTTTTCAAGGCTTTATACGAAATTAGCATTAGTCACGCCACGTGACGTATTGCATCGCAGCAATTAGTTGTTAACTTCCCCGCGAGACATCTAGGGAGCGGCGCTGCTCGTCGTCTCTTCGGTCGCGGGGTAACGGATGTTCTATCAGCTCTACGAAATGAACCACGCCGCCCTGCAGCCGGCACGGCTCTATGCCGACGCGGTCCGGTTGTTCTACTCCAATCCGCTCAACCCGGTTTCGCATACGCACTGGGGCCGGTCGGTCGCGGCGGGCGCCGAACTGTTCGAGCGTACCACGCGCCGCTACAGCAAGCCGCAATTCGGCCTGGACAAGACCGTGGTCGACTGGAAGAGCGTCGCGGTCACCGAAAAGACAGTCTGGTCGAAGCCGTTCTGCAATCTCGTCCGTTTCGAGCGCGCCGTTCCAGCCGGACGCAAGGCCGACCCGAAGCTTTTGATCGTGGCGCCGATGTCGGGCCATTACGCGACGCTGCTGCGCGGCACGGTCGAGGCGATGCTGCCCTATGCCGATGTCCATATCACCGACTGGGTCGATGCCCGCATGGTGCCGCTGGCCGACGGCAGCTTCGATCTCGACGACTATATCGACTACGTCATCGACATGCTGCACACGCTGGGTCCGGACACGCATGTGATGGCCGTGTGCCAGCCTTCCGTGCCAGTGCTTGCGGCCGTGGCGCTGATGGAGGCGAAGGGCGACCCCTTCGTTCCTTCGACGATGACCCTGATGGGCGGGCCGATCGACACCCGCCGCAATCCGACCGCCGTCAATCTGCTGGCCAAGGAAAAGGGCATCGACTGGTTTCGCGACAACGTCGTCATGCGCGCGCCTTGGCCGGTGCCGGGCTTCGGCCGCGAGGTTTATCCCGGTTTCCTGCAGCTCTCGGGTTTCATGAGCATGAACCTCGACCGCCACATCATCGCTCACAAGGAGTTCTTCATGCACCTTGTGAAGCACGATGGCGACAACGCCGAAAAGCACCGTGACTTCTATGACGAATATCTGGCGGTGATGGACCTGACGGCGGAGTTCTACCTGCAGACCGTTGACACCGTCTTCGTGCGCCATGCCCTGCCCAAGGGGGAGATGACGCATCGCGGCACCAGGATCGATCCGTCGGTCATCCGCAACGTCGCCCTGTTCACGGTCGAGGGCGAGAACGACGACATTTCGGGCCTTGGCCAGACCAAGGCGGCGCAGGACCTGTGCGTCAACATCCCCGCCGACAAGAAGGCGCACTATGTGCAGCCGGCGGTCGGCCATTACGGCGTCTTCAACGGCTCGCGCTTCCGCTCCGAGATCGTGCCGCGCATCGTCGACTTCATCACCAGCTATGGCCGCCAGACCCGGGTGGCGGTGAAGCCGAAACTGGTCCGCACCGCCAAGCGGTAGGCGGTTTTGAAACAGAGCCGGCCGCGGGTCCGATTCTGTTGCGCAAGTGCCCCTGTCCCTCCCCGCGGGTAACCATGCCGCAAATCAACTCGATGTCTTAATTGACACGGAGTGTAAATCGCCCTTAACGTTTCGTTAACAACAGGGCGAGCGGGGACAATGAATTCCTCAATCACGCGAAGGCTGCGCGTATGCGCGGCAGCCGGGCTGGCGTTAACGGGGGGCTGGATGACACCGGCCTGGGCTTCGGACGCGATGGCGACCGGGGGCCTCACCTCGCAGCCGATCGGCCATTACGATTTTTGCAAGCAGCGGCCGGGCGAATGCTCGATCCGCCCGGCCAACCTCGCGCCGGCGGCCCTGACCGACGGGTTGATGCGCAAGCTGGTCAACGTCACCGCCAGGGTCAATGCCGCCGTCAAGCCGATGAGCGACATGGACATCTATGGCAAGGACGAGGTCTGGGCCTATCCCGACAAGGGCGTCGGCGACTGCGAGGATTACGTGCTGGAGAAGCGGCGCCAGTTGTCCCGCATGGGCTTGTCGCTCGCCGATCTCTTGATGACCGTGGTGCGCAAGCCCGACGGGGAAGGTCACGCCGTGCTGACCGTGCGCACCGACGGCGGCGACTATGTGCTCGACAATCTGACCGACAAGGTCAAGCCCTGGGACGAGACCGGCTACCGCTTCCTCAAGCGCCAGGCGATCGACAACACCGGCCGCTGGGTCTCGATCCGCGGCGGCCAGCAGGTTCTGGTGGGCTCGGTACAGTAAGGGAAAGCCGCCCGGTTAGGGCTGAGCACTCCCGGCGCTTCGAGGAGGCTCCGCCGCGCACCTCCGTCCAAAAAATTCGCACCTCTCCGTGAACCATTTCCGTTCGCCCGGCGACACACAGCCGTGGACGATAGAACCCAAATCATGGAGACTTCAGATGACTGCTTTTCTACGCAACACCCTTCTCGCCGCCGCTGCCGTTTCGGCCCTGACCGGATCCGGTCTGGCCGGCCAGACCATTCCAAGCTGCGCCAACACCAACCTCAACGACCTGTGGGCCGGCCGCTGTTGCGGCGCCGCCGGCGCGTCGGACTGCCTGGGCGGCGGACATGGCGGCCAGGATCATGGCGACCATGGTCGCGGCGGCAATGGCGGCAGCACGGCCGGTAAGAAATGATCTCACCACGGCTGCCTGCCGGCTGCTCGCCGGCGGGCGCTGTTTTGCGATCGGGCGATCGCCCGGCCGCCGCAAAATGGCGGAAACCCGATTCTAGGATCACCGGCCGAGTGCCGCGCGGATCGACGCGGTGATGCGCAGAAGCGCGGCCTCATCCAGCTTTTCGATGTTCTCGGCCAGAAGATTGGCAAGTTCGGTGGCGGCGGGGGAAAGACCCGACGTATCGAGTTTCACGCGCGGATGCGAGGTTTCGGCCAGCCGCGCCAGTTCCTCGGCGTCGTCCCAGATGATGTTGAAATAGCCGATGATCTTCTGGATCAGCGTCCAGGTCGGCGCGCCGCGCCTGCCATGCTCGAGCGCCGAGAGATAGGCGGCGCTGACGCCGATCGCCGCCGCCATGTCTTTCTGGCTGACGCCGCGTTCGGCCCTCAGCGTCCGCAGCTTCTCGCCGAACGGCGTCATGCGCCCGGCCTCCTGAGAGCCCTCATGAGCGTGCCCGCCGCAGCCTGATATAGAGCGCGCCCGAGCCGCCATGGTTGCGGGCGGCATGGTCGTGGCTGGAGACCAGCGGCCGGAACGCCGGTGTCGACAGCCAGGCCGTCACAGCGCGCCGCAGGATGCCATCGCCGCCCGAGGACGACCCCTTGCCGGTGATGACCAGCACATAGCGGACGCCGCCGGCATGCGCCCGGTGCAGGAACGAGAACAGCAGCGAATAGGCCTCGTCCTGCGTCATGCCATGCAGGTCGACGCGGCCCTCGGTCGGCAGCCGGCCTTTTTGCAACTTGTCCAGCGTCGGCTCGTCGAGCCGGTGCGTGACATGCTGGACCTTCGGCTTTGCCGCGCCAGCCGGCCAGGCGGCGGGCTGGGCCGGTTGCGACGGCGTCGGCCTGGCATCGACGGCCATGTCTGGAATGTCGACGGCGGCGCGGCCCTTGAGCGGCTTGGCGGTGCGCGCCACCAGGTTCCACAGCAC
>NZ_JAPYKP010000219.1:0-6443 GCF_037179725.1 Mesorhizobium sp. Cs1321R2N1
CAGGTGCCCGACGTGATCGATGGCGCGCGCGGCGTGAAGTTCGTCGCCGCCGCGGTGGAGTCGAACGCGGCCGGCGGGGCGTGGACGGCGGCACGGTTCGGGTGAGGTCAGCCTAGGAATTGGAACGGAATTAGCCGGCGACGGACAACCGACGGGATAGAACGAATCTTCTCAGCCCGTCGGAATCCAAGGGTTGCCCGAAGGCATAGCCTTGCAGAATGTCGCAGCCAAGCGCTTTAAGCAGACGGGCGTGCTCCATCGTCTCCACACCCTCCGCTATGATCTCGATGCCGAGGGATTTGCCGATTTCGATGATCGAAGACACGACTTGCCTCTGCTGGGGCGAATTCACAATTGGATCGACCAACTGGCGGTCTATCTTCAGGCGGCGAGGTTGCAATTTGAGCAGACTGACGATTGAGGCGTAGCCGGTGCCGAAATCGTCGATTTCGATGTCGATGCCGAGTTGCTTGATCTGCTCGACGTTCCATGTGACCAGGTCATCGTTGTCGTCGAGGAAGATGGATTCGACGAGCTCAAAGGAGAACGTTCCCTTCCTGATGTTGAGATCTCGCAAACTCGCTATGAGTTGCTCATCGTGAAGGCGTCGTGCCGAAACGTTGACTGACATGCGCGGAACGCCAATCTTCTGCGCGGACCATGCTTCGAAATCCAAAAGCGATTGCTGCAGGATTTTCTGGTCTATTATCGAGACGACGTTCAGTTCTTCAGCGGTCTTCAGGAAAACGTCGGGTGTTAGAATGCCCTTCTCAGGGTGGTTCCATCGCGCCAGCGCTTCAACTCCCACGATCTCCCGCGTCCTGGCGCTAAATTGAGGCTGGTAGAATACGATGAATTGATTTCGTTCGAGGCCGGCGAGAATTTCGTCGGCAATTCTCTTCGTGTTGACGATTTCGCTTTGCAACTCGTCGCTGAAGAATTCATGCCGGTTGCGACCACGTCTCTTTGCCCGGTAGAGGGCGATATCGGCATTTACCAGCAGCTGTCTGGTATCGGCGCTCGTACCATCGTCGATTGCAATTCCGACGCTGACGCCAAAACGGCACTGGTGACCGTGGTAGTAAACGGGCCTCCGCATCTCTTCGATAATGCGGTCCGCGAGTGCGGCCGCCTGGGCATCGTCATCGTCTATCGTGCAGAGCGCGATGAATTCGTCTCCTCCAACCCGAGCGACGAAACCTCGATCGCCGACGTTGGACTTGAGAACGGATGCCGCATGCACCAGCATCGCGTCGCCCGCTGCGTGGCCGAGCGTATCGTTGATGTGCTTGAAGCGGTCCAAATCGACGTGAAGCAGTGCGGCATGGCCGCCGTTCAGCCTGGCCTTTGCCGCGTAATCATCCAGTACCTGGTCCAGGTAGCGCCGATTGGGCAAATCCGTCAGCGAATCGTGCATGGCGACATGTTCCGTGCGCGCCTTGGCAGCTTCGAGTTCCCCATTTTTTGACTCGGCCAGCTGTTTTGCGCGAACCAAATCGGTGTTCAGCATTACATCGGACGTCACGTCCCATTCGGCCCCCACCATTCGTGGCGAATTGTTCGCGGTCTCGTAAAAGATCGCCCTGGACCGGACGTGGCGAATTTCGCCGCCTGGACGAACAACCCGGTATTCCGATGAATATGTGCCTCGTCCGGTCACGGCACTTTCGAAGTCTGTAAGCGCCCGAGGCAGATCGTCGGGATGAATGGCCCCGGCCCAGTCGGAATATCCGCGCGGTCCGCCATCAGCCTCCCTGCCATATATCTCGTTGACGCGATCGTCCCAAGCAAGATGGTTGGTTTCGAGGTCGTGTTCCCAAACGCCGATGGCCGAGGCCTCCAGGGCAAGTTCCAGCCGTCGCGACAGCCGATTCAGTTCCCAGTAGTTTCGCTGCCTTTCATTGATCAAGCGGCCCGCCGCCAGGAAGGGAATCAAAATCAGCGCCGCTGCTGCCGCCATGAGCGCCCGGAGCCGCCAGGCGTTGGCGGGCGTGGCGGGCCAACCGCCCTTGGGAATCGCAGCGATCTGCCAGGAGCCCGATGGAAAAAGAACGTCGGCCGTCACAGGATCGCTTTTGACAACCTGTTCGTCACCGAAGAACCGCATTCCTTTCGTGCCAAGGGCGTCATTGCCGATGAGGGCTATGTCGATCCCGAGCTCCTTGTCGAGAAGACCGCTTGCCTGGTAGAGGCGCTGCACGTCGACGACCGCGGAAACGATGCCCCAGAACCGTTCGGTGTTGCCCGCGCTTTTAACGAACACCGGAAATCGGCCGATGAAGGCCTGCCCTCCCTGCGCCAGATCGACCGGGCCGGCAAGAATGAGCTTGCGCTCGTCGCGCGCACGCAACGCCGCCGCACGCTGCTGGTCGTTATTGCGGTAGTCGAGGCCGATAGCCTTCTCGTTGCCGGCCATCGGGTACATCAAGGAAATGACTAGGTCGGGCGCGCCGGCAATGTTGCGAAGCTGGGACTCTTCGTTGAACAGTCTGCTGGCAAGCTCAGTGAAACGTTGCTGTCCCATGTAGGGTTCGGTCGTGACTGCCGCGACCAGTCCTCGCGCCAGCTGAAGGTTGCCGTTGATCTCCCCTTCGAGCTTGGCGCGAACGACATTAACCTTGGCCAGGACGTCCGCGCGGGCGACCTGATCCGAAACGATCTTGTTTTGGTGGTCGGCGAGCACCGCGCAAACGGCAATAACCACAACCGCGATCGCCACCGGAATCCTTGCCGGTGAAAAGACGCCCGCCTTAACGCGGGCGATCATACTGGCGAAAAAAGCCAATAAAGCAATGTTCCCTGTGCTTCTCAGGCCCTCTGGTCGAGCCTCATCAAGGGAATATTAGCTCGCAACAACTTAATTTTGACCTTCACAATCTTTAAAAATTTTCCGCCTTCGGAGGCTGCTGCATGGAGAACGCACACCAGAACCTGCCAAATACGAAACTAGTGGCTGTCGAGCTTCTTCTTGACGATCCGATACGTCCCGACGCCGCGCTTGGTTGCCCCGATTGAATAGGCCATCGGAATCTTGGGAGCGTTTTCGGGAAGGCCGTACATATCCTTGCCGGCCCTTACCGCGAATGAAAAGTGCTGCCAGGACACTGTGTCGTGCTCATTGAGGAAATCAAGCGTCAGGCCCGCAGCGATCAAGGCGTTCACCACGTCGCTGATCGGATGGATCCATTCATAGTAGCGAGGATGCTTCAAGGTGCGCTCATCGCCGGTGTAGGTTCGCTTCTCGTTCCAGACGAGCGGTCGCGCTACAGGCGTTCGCCAATCGTCCTTCAACTCGAGCGCAGCAGCCTTGCGATTGCACTGGAACATCAAGGGATGGCCTTCGGCCATATAGAGCCGGCCGCCGGGCCGCAGAAGATCGGCAACCACCCGGGCCCAACGGAAGACATCGTCAAGCCAGTTCACCGATCCCCAAGTAACGTAGACGATGTCATAGGTCCGGTCGAGCGCTTCGACAGCTTCGTATAGTGGCGCTTCCACGAAGCGAACATCGCTGCCCGCCTTGGAGGCGAAAACTCGCGCCGCCGCTATCGCCCTTGGTGAAAAGTCCAGGCCGGTCACACTGCCCGCGCCGAGATTCCTGAGGCTGATCGTGTCGAGCCCGATGTGGCACTGCAGATGGACGATGTCCTTGCCGAACAAGTCACCAATCTCGCGCGTTTCCAGCTCATAAAGATTGGATCCACCAGCCAGCACGTTCTCGATACGATAGCTGCCTGTTCTGTCGGTCGCGTGCAGTTCGGCCCGATCGTCCCAATTCAGGAGGTTCGCATCCATGAACGGTTCCAAACTGTCCCCCGATCTCAGCCGCGGCATGGTAAACAGCTGGTTAACGTAGATTGCAGTGAGCGGGCGTGCACGTCAATCCCAGCGCCTTGCGATGTGTCGCAACTGGCAGGGTAACTGGCGCGGTCATCGCAGATGCGATGCCCGGTGCCACTTACGCCGGTACGTATCGCGCATGCCGATGGCGCACTGTGACGGGGCGACGAAGTTTGAGGAACGAAAGCCAATCTCCCCGCTCCTAGGGGTGGTTGGCAGCTTATCGCGACCGCATCATGCCGCCCCGAGCCGTTCCACCAGATCCGACAGCATCGGGCGCTGGCCCTTCAGGATCTTCACCTCGGCTTCGGCCAACGTGAACCAACCGGCTCTGTCGACCTCCGGGAATTCCTTCATCCTTCCGGATCGGGGCGGCCATTCCATGGTGAAGGTGTTGCTCTTCATACTGGCCACATCGATGTCGGCCTCGACGGACCAGGCTATGACGATCTTGCCGCCCGGTTGCCGGTAGTCGCCAAGGCGGGCGAAGGGGCCTTCGACCTTTATACCGAGCTCTTCCTCGGTCTCGCGTCGTGCCGCCGCCAGTTCGTCCTCACCCTCGTCGACAAGGCCCTTCGGGATCGACCAGGCGCCATCGTCCTTCTTCGCCCAGAATGGGCCGCCGGGATGGACCAGCAGCACCTGGATGCTATTACCGCCGCGGCGATGGATCAGCAGGCCCGCGCTGCGTTTTGCCATGTTTGCACGTCCGTTTGCGGGACTGGTGCGAAGCCGGCCGATCCTGCGTTGACCATTGCCGACCTTGCACCGGGAAATTGCGACGCTATGTCAGTCGCGTCTGCATTGCACCTCATGCGCGAGTCCGGCAATCTGATAGCATCGTTTTTTTGGGGCGGCGTCGAAAGTCAGTGAGGCGTCTGAATGCAGCTGGGTCTGATCGGCTACTACAGCGACTTCGTGGTCTATCCCCTGGTGATCGCCATATTGGGCGTGGCCGGGCTGATCGAGGCCGGAGAGGAAAGCGCGCCGGACTGGATCGGCACGGCGCTGATCTGCCTTGGCCTGTGGACGCTGATCGAATACGTCCTGCACCGGTTCGTGCTGCACCACGTCCCCTGGATCCGGGACCTGCATGACCGTCACCATGTCGAGGAGCGCAGCCCGGTGGGCACGCCCACCTGGCTCAGCCTCGGGGTGCATGCGCTGGTGGCGTTCCTGCCTGTCTGGATGGTCTCGGACTTCGCGACCGCCAGCGCGGTGAGCTGCGGGTTGATGTTGGGCTATCTCTGGTACATCAGCGTCCACCACATGATCCATCACTGGCATCCGGCCCATGCGAGCTATCTCTATACGCTCAAGCGCCGCCACGCGGTGCACCACCATATCGACGATAACGCCAATTTCGGCGTGACTTCGATATTCTGGGACCGGATTTTCGGCACCGCGCGGCTTTGACGTGGGTCCTTCGACAGGCCACCAACATCATTCGTGGTCCGCCGTGCGGTCGAGCGATGAAATCTAAGCCGAGCGATCTGGCCAGAATAACCAGATGAGCGCGGCGGCCATCAGAATCCAAATTCCGACGATGAATGCGAGACCGCCGCGGCTGGTCGGTTTGGATCGGCGAATGGCCTCCGCGCGAAACTCCGCCATCAGATCGGCGGGGATCAACTTCACAGCAAGCAGGATGCCGATTGGTACGATGATCAGGTCGTCCAAATATCCAAGTACGGGAATGAAATCGGGTATCAGATCGATAGGACTGAGCGCGTAGGCGGCGACCGCGCCGGCGGCAAATTTGGCGTACCAGGGAACGCGAGGATCGCGCGCGGCCAGCCACAGGGCTACCACATCGCGCTTGACGGCCTTCGCCCATTGCTTTGCCTTGTCAAGGACAGTCACACGGCAACTTTCTTCTTGTAGGGTCCGCCAGTCATCGGCGTCTCCGCTCGCTTCGCTTCGATCATTGCAACGATGCCCGCGATCTGCAAACTGACCCGCTCCCCAATTTCGCGTCTACCAAAAGCCGGTGCTGTTGAAGCGCGAGCTGCTGTCCGCCGTGACCGTGGCGCCGCCTGGTTCGGGACGCTGGTCGGGGCGTGAGCGACGGCGAGGGCTCCTTCGCTCACAGTTCCTTTTGCGCCAGTTCCCTGAATTCGTCGGGCACCGAGCGGGCCGCTTCCAGCGCCACCGTGCCGTAGCCGACCGCCTGTTTGCCGAAGCGTTCGCGGATCTTGTCGATGGCGCGGTCGGCGCCGAAGCGGGCGAGACCCTTTTGGCTGCCCGGGCGGCGCTTCTCGTCGGCGAGGCCGAGCGGCAGGTCGAGCTGCAGTTCGGCGCTTTCCTCCAGATGTGACACCGAGATCGCCAGCAGCGAGATGGTCTTCTCCCGCGGATGATCGGCGAGCACGCCGCGCACCAGGTCGCCGGCGATCTCGGCCAGCATGGCGGTCGCCGAGATCGGCTGCTCCAGCGTGATCGAGCGGGTGACGGCGCTGAGATCGGCAAAGCGCACGCGCACCGTCACCGTGCGGCCGGGGCGGTTCCTGGCGCGCAGCCGGCTGGCGACGCGGTCGGCCAGATGCAGCAGTGTCGGCACGATCACCCGCGCCACGGCCGGCTTTTGCCCGAGCGCCGATTGC
>NZ_JAPYKP010000220.1:0-6373 GCF_037179725.1 Mesorhizobium sp. Cs1321R2N1
CAAGCCGCACCGTCCAAACCGTCTGCGACGCGATCGGCCAAATTCTCAACCGCATCACACCGACAGAATGCTCACACTACTTCGAAAACTCCGGCTATGACCGAAACTAATCTCATCACGCTCTAGCGCCTCAAGGTCGAACTTGACGGAATGTTTGCACTTGGGATGCCGCAAGTGACGTAAAGCCAATCGCATCGGCAATGGTTTTGGACGTGGTGCGGCCTCGGAACGAAGAAATCGCCGCGCGGAATATGTTCCTATTGGCTGAGATTTGGCAAAATGAAAAGGGCCGGAAGCCGAACCCGCCGCGCCTTGACGCCCTGAATCAAGAAAACGCCCGCCACGTTTTGCGCAGCGGGCGCTAGTTCATGGGAGGAAATGAAACGCGTGCGGTCAAGGGTGGCCCCCTTTTACCCTCGATGACGATACGCCTCGCCTGGTTGGATAATAAGCGCGCACCAGTTGAAGCACCGCATTATCCGGGTTGCGTGACTTTTCCGCCACAGACGAAGAAAGCCCGGGCACCTGAGCAGCCGAGCTAAACCTGCAAATATGCAGTTTTGATGTGGGGGGATCGTGTTTCCTTTCACTGCAGCAGCGGGGCGCCGGCGACGGCAAGCGCTGCGGTGAGGGCGAGGAGCGGCAGCAAAGGCAGGGAGGTGGGTTAACCATGCCGAATCTAGATGCGGTTGGCCTTCAGCAGGCGTACGATGGACTCGCGGGAGGGCATCCGGGAGGAGCCCTTTATGTTTGAAGTGCGGAGCTTTGTCGCCAAGATGGTGAAACGCGAGCGCGTAGCTGCCAAGCAGCGCGTCATGCCGCCGATAGTGAAAACACTCGCCGATCGGCCGGTTCACATCAAACCCCGGCCCGCCAAGAACAGACCGGCTCCGCCGCAGCATCACGCCGCCAGCAACATGTAGGCTTTCAGACGCCTGCACTTTCCGCACAGGACCGACGCTCAAGGATTGAGCGCCGACGCCCGAACCTTTGTCCCTCTTTCTCCAGAACCATCGTGCGGTGCCGGTGACGTTTGCGACGTTCCGCTTGGCGGGCCTATATCACCAGGGGACGGTGCGGCCGAGATAGTCGACATAGGTCAACCCCGGGGTTCCCCGCCTGGCAAGCAGGACGTTCACAAGGCTGGGCACGCTTTCCTCGATGCTCAGCCGTCCATCTGGTCCGCCCAACTCAGTACGGACCCATCCGGGCGCCATCAGCACCATGGCACGCGATGTTGCGGCATGACGGGCCGCGAAGCTTCGCATGAACATGTTCAGCGCCGCCTTGCTGCCGCGGTAGACCTCACGTTGACCTGTTTCGTTGTTGGAAATGCTGCCCTGCCCGGACGACATCACGCCGATCAGACCGGTCGCCGGGACAAATGGCTCCAGGCTCTCGAGGACACGCATCGGGCTGAGTGCATTTGTGACCATCACGCGAATGAACTCGTCGGTCGTCACTTCAGCGATCGTTTCAGCCGGGTTGTTTGTCACGCCGGCATTGACGAACACTATGTCGAATGCCCTGCCCGACAGCCGGTCGCGCAAGGCCGCGACCTGATCGGGCTCGCAGATGTCGACCGTCTCGATTTCGAGCCGGCCGTCGAACTCATCCGCGAGATCGTGCAGCTTGGTCCGGCCGCCGCTTTCCCGGATCGTGCCAACGACGTGCCAGCCTTTCCTGAGGAACTCGGCCGCCATTGCGTGGCCGAGGCCGCGCGATGCGCCGATAAGAAGGGCTGTACCTGATGGGGTGTTCAGAACGTCTGCGGACATTGGGCAATCTCTTTCGTTTGCTGGGTGACCGCAGATATGGGCAAGCGGAAGCCACGCGCCAGACGCGCCAAATTCAAACTATGGTTGCATCCGGCGCTATGTCTGCCAGAACAGCTGCGATAAGGCTGTGCCATGGACAATGTGGACTTGAACCTTCTCGTGGCGCTGGACGTCTTGCTTGCCGAAGGCAGCGTGACGGGGGCGGCCCGCCGGCTCGGCTTGAGCACCTCGGCGATGAGCCGGACGCTCACGCGACTTCGCGCTGCCACCGGCGACCCGCTGCTCGTCCGGGCCGGACGCGGGCTTGTGCCCACGCCCCACGCCACGGAATTGCGCGATCGCGTCCATGAGCTCAGCCGGGATGTGCGAGCTGTTCTGCGGCCGCAGAACATGCGCCTGGACTTGGCCACGCTCGAATTGACATTCACCATTCGCGCCAGCGAAGCATTCCTGGAATTCCTTTCCGGCCCGGTCGTGATTGCGGTCACCCGTGCGGCGCCCCGTGTGCGCCTGCGCTTCGCACCAAAGCCCGACAAGGACGCGCGTCCGCTTCGGGAAGGTCTCATCGATCTGGAGATCGGTTTGCTTGGAACGTCCGCGCCCGAGATACGCACCCAGTTCCTGTTCCACGACAAATATGTCGGCGTGGCCCGGGCCGGACACCCGCTTCTGACGGGTGCGGGTGTGACGCCCGAACGCTACGCCGCCTGCAAGCATGTGGTGGCATCACGGGAAGGAAATGTCGTCGAGCCGATCGATGGAGCCTTGGTGAAGCTTGGCCTTGGACGCACCGTCGTGGTTGTGGTGCCCGGCTACCCCGATGCAATGCGGATCGTGCGCCAATCGGATCTGGTCGCGACCGTGCCGCGCTCGTGTTTCGGCAATGCCGGCGCAAGCGACCATGCCGTCACGGCGGGTCTCGAGAGCTTCGAGCTCCCGCTTCCCATTCCGGAGTTCAAGATATCGGCGATGTGGCATCCTCGCATGGACGCCGACCCGGCGCATCGTTGGCTGCGCGATACCGTCATGTCGGTCTGCCGGGCGGCTTATCCCCGGCGATGAAGTGTGATCGCGCAGCGATAGTAAGTCCAACGCCAAGGCGGGAGACTTGCTCAGTCCGATTGCTGTGTGCGCTCCGCGATGGCAAATGCCTGCAGGTTCCTGGCCTTGCCGATGTCCTGGCCCGCGTTCGCGATGATCGAAAAGAAGGCTGCTCTCGCAATGTCCTTCTTGGAGGCCTTGGGGTGCGCTTTCCTGGCAGCTTTGACAAGCTGCTTGGGAGACATGTCGGGCGTGACGATCCTCATGAGAGTGTCGCCGATCGCACTCATTTCGCTTGCGTCCATGATGGGCGTCCCTGTGCTGACCGCAATGCCACAATAGCAAGGACAACTCGCGACCGACAATATGGTTCTGGAATGAAAAACCCCGCCGGCAGGGACCGGAGGGGTTAGTCCTGGGAGGACGCGCGTTGCGCTGCGTTCGACAAATGCGCGCCGACCAAGTAGCGCCAGCTTGCGACACGGATGTGACACCCGGCGAGTGCGTGACAAGCCGTGAGCACGACACAGGCGGCCGGCATCAAGCCTTTCGAAAGGAGAAATGTGGTTCTGTTCGAAACTGAAGCGCGGGTGGCGCTGGCTAAAGGCAAGGCGATAGCGGTCGAATGGATATCTTTGGCATCAAGGGGCTGCTGATCTGTGCGCTGATCTTCATTCCGTTCGAGCATCTGTTTGCCGAGCGACCGCAGAAGATCCTGCGCAACGGCTTGGGTGTCGACCTGATCTATATGCTGTTCAACGGCCTCGTCATAAAGGCAGTAGTAGTCCTGATCGCGGCGAACACGCTCGAAGCCGCTGCAATGCTGGTCCCGCAATCGGTAACGCACGCGATCGGCGGCCAGCCAATCTGGCTGCAGGTCGCCGAAATCATCGTGATTACCGATACAGGTGTCTACTGGGCACACCGTGCGTTTCACGAAATCCCCGCGCTTTGGAAGTTCCATGCGGTCCATCACGGCATCGAGGAACTGGACTGGCTCGGTGCATTCCACTCTCACCCCGTCGACTCCATAATCACGAAGGCAATTTCGCTGACTCCGATCTTTTTTCTCGGATTTTCCGAAGCTTCGATCGGGGTCTTTTCCGTCATCTACTTCTGGCACACTCTGCTCGTTCATTCGAACTTGCGAATTCCGTTCGGCCCCTTGAAGTGGCTTATCGCCAGCCCGCAGTTCCATCGCTGGCACCATGCCAACCAGCGCGAAGCCTATGACAAGAACTTCGCCGGACAGTTGCCCCTCCTCGACGTGGTGTTCGGCACCTATAATGCGACAGGCAACAAAGTGCCTGAGAAGTATGGCGTCGATGATCCGGTCCCTTCCAGCTACTTCGGACAGATTGGCTATCCACTGCTGCGCCGCAGGAAACGATCGAATCGGGCAGTGCCGGAGAGCAAAGGCTGACGGCAAATATTGACCGCGGCTATTGCCGCCCGATGTGGCTGCTTCGCGCCGAACGGCGTTCATGGCGGCAACACAACCCCACTTGTCGTGTCGGCTGATGGCAGCAGAAATTCCTTCGTGGGTTGGTGCCGGCGGGTGCCGGCGATAAATGTAGGTCCTGCGCAATTTGCCACGAAGCTGGTTTCGGCATGGATTATCGCGACGACGACCTCACGAAATTCGAAGCGCACGGCGCCGCTCCTTTGCCGGCCGCGGCGCACGAAGGTCAGGTGGAGCACGAGGGCGCAAAGATCTGGTACGCGACGTTTGGGACGGGTTATCCCGTGATCCTGTTGCATGGTGGCCTTGGCCATAGCGGCAATTGGGGATTTCAGGTCCCGTCATTGGTCAAGAACGGCTATCAGGCCGTCACCATCGACAGCCGCGGCCATGGACGCAGCACCCGCGACGAACGGCCGTACAAATACGAACTGATGGCCTCGGATGTCCTGGCGGTGATGGATCGCCTGCAATTGAACAAGGCTATCGCAGTGGGTTGGAGCGATGGCGCCTGCGTTGCCCTGATCCTTGGGATGAAGGCCGCCGATCGCATCGCGGGTGTGTTCTTCTTCGGCTGCAATATGGATCCCAGCGGCACGAAGGAGTTCGAGGCCAGTCCGGTCATCGAGCGGTGTTTCAGCCGGCACAAAAAGGACTATGCCGAGCTGTCGGCCACGCCAGGTCAATTCGATGCGTTTGTCAAAGCTGTCGGCCTGATGATGAAGAGCGAACCCAATTACGGGGCCGCCGAACTGGGAGACATCGGCGTGCCCGTGGCGATCGTCCAAAGCGAGCACGACGAGTTTATCAAAGACGAGCACGCGATCTATCTGGCCCACAGCATACCGGGATCGGAATTGGTCATGCTGCCCGAGGTCAGTCATTTCGCGCCCTTGCAGCGTCCCGACCAGTTCAACCACGTGCTGCTGGCTTTCCTCAAAAAAATTCATCCTTGAGCCCTGCCGCACCGCTTCCGGAGTCCCAGCTCCGGGCCATGCACGCGAGACATCATTTCGCCTGCGAGGCTTTTCACGTCGAATCGGCTAAGCCTTGCGGCATGAACGAGACCTCACTTTATGCGCCGGTGAAGCGTTTCCTCGAAAACCTCGACTTCGTCGTGAAAGGCGAAATCGGCGGCTGCGATATCGTCGCGCTGCGCGAGGGAGAGCCGCCGATCGTCGTCATCTGCGAGTTGAAGCTGCAGTTCAATCTCGAGCTGGTTCTGCAGGGCGTCGACCGCGCGGCTGCTTGCGATGAAGTGTGGCTGGCGGCGCGCATGTCGGCGCGTGGCAAGGGGCGCGAAAGCGATGCCAGGTTCCGCAACCTTTGCCGTCGGCTCGGCTTCGGCCTGATTGGCGTAACCGCCAATGATCGGGTCGAAGTGCTTCTCAGTCCGATCGCCGTGGCGCCGCGCAAGAATGCGCGACGGCGTTCTCGCCTTGTCGACGAGCACCAGCGCCGCCGCGGCGATCCTGTCGCCGGCGGAGGATCGCGCACTCCGATCATGACCGCCTACCGGCAGAGCGCCCTCGCCTGCGCCGCGGCGTTGGCGGACGGGCCCAAGCGCCCACGCGACCTGAAGACGCTGACGCCGCTTGCGCCAAAGATCCTGCTGCACAATGTCTATGGCTGGTTCGCGCGCGTCGACCGCGGCGTCTACGATCTCACCGACGCTGGCCGTGCCTCGCTGATCCGTTGGCCGCAGGCCCCGGACAGTTCGCCAGGATGATCGTGAACGTGCTCTATGCCGTCGGTCAGTTTGAGCGGGATTTGCCGACCGAACCAGGGGATGCATGGTGATGGTACGCATCCAGGACATGCGAAACCTTGGCCCGGCGACGGCGCGGATGTTGGCGGAAATCGACATTGTCTCCGACGACGATTTGCGCAATCTCGGCTCAGTCGAAGCCTATCGTCGCCTGAAGTTTCGATTTGGCCGGCATGTGACGATCCTCGCGCTCTAGCTGTGGAGCCTCAACAGGTTGTCCTTGGTCAGGCCCAGGCGACTGATTGGCGGTTTGGACTTTAGGCTCCCGTGCGGACGGTGCCAATTGTACCGATGCAGCCATATGGGCAACTCGGCGGCGCGATG
>NZ_JAPYKP010000221.1:0-6068 GCF_037179725.1 Mesorhizobium sp. Cs1321R2N1
CCGCCAAACGCCGCAAAGGCGCGGCTCCCAAACCCCGAAAAGCCTCCAAAGCAACGAAAATGGCCGCCCTCAATCCTCACAACACGCCTCCCGCAATATTGCGCAACAGGCCCTCAAGGGGGGAGATCGGCAACTTTGACGCCGAGCTCAGTCGTCGAACGTTGGCGAAATCAACGAGGAAGTCCGATCTCCCCACTCGAGGGGGAGATGGCCGGCAGGCCAGAGGGGGGCGCCTCGCACCAGGCATCAGGCGAGCTATCCTTCTATCCCGGCCTCAAAAAGCCAATGCGCTGAATCCCTTGGCGCACTCTACTCAACGAACACTTTCACACTCGCCGCTCGTCCAGCCGCATCGATGACGGTCAGCGTCGAGTAACCCGCGCCGTCGGGCTGCCATGTCGCGGTGCGGCGGCGGTCGAGGCCGATGAGGGGCTTGCCGTTGGCCAGCCAGCGGAACGGCGCACGGCCACCTTGCAATTTCAGCACCAGCGGCGAGGCGTCGGCCGAATTGGTGGCGAGATCGACGCGGGCGCCGTCCGGCGGGAAAATGATGGTCGGCGCGGGTTCAGTCGGCGTCGCCTGCACCAGGCCATCCGCGCCGGCGCCGAAGCGGGCAAGCGTCACCGGAAGGTCCTCGCGCTTGGGGGTAAAGGCGCCAGGCGGTTTGCCCGGCAGCGGCACGGTCGCCAGCCCCGAGCGGACAAAGCCCTCGAACAGAATCGGAGCGGCCGAGACATAGCCGGAAAGACCCGGCACCGCGCCGGCATCGGGCCGGCCGACCCAGACACCCAGCACATAGCGGCCGTCGAAGCCCACCGACCAGGCGTCACGGTAGCCGTAAGAAGTGCCGGTCTTGTAGGCGATGCCACGCTGCAAAGCGCCTTCGGGTGGCTTCACACCCGAGAGGATGTCGATGATCTGCCAGTTGGCCTGGTCGTTGAGGATGGTGGTGGTCGAACTCACGGCGTTGGCCGGTTCGGTGCCGTCGCGCAGCGAGTGCGTCTTGCCGCCATTGGCGAGCCCTGTGTAGAGCTGGACGAGGTCGCGCAGCGTGACGCCGACGCCGCCGAGACCGATGGCCAGGCCCGGCGCTTCGTTGACCGGCAAGATCGGGTTGACGCCCGCCTGGCGGAAGCGCGCTGTCAGCCGCGCCGGGCCGACCGCGTCGAGCACGCGGATCGCCGGCACGTTGAGCGACAGTTGCAAAGCCTGGCGGATGCTGACATCGCCCTGGTAGCCCATGTCGAAATTCTTCGGCCTGTAGCCGCTGAAATCGACTGGGCTATCCTCTATCAGCGTTTCCTGCGCCACCAGTCCCTGCTCGAAGGCGAGGCCATAGATGAACGGCTTCAGCGTCGAGCCGGGCGAACGCACGACCTTGGTCATGTCGATCCAGCCGGAACGGCTGGCATCGAAGAAATTGGCCGAGCCGACCTCGCCCAAAATCTCGCCGGTGCGGGCGTCGGCCAGCACCATGGCGACGGAGAGACGCGGCCCAAGCTTGGTGGCGGCGTCGCGCGCCACCTGTTCCAGTCCTTGCTGGACGCTTTTGCGGATCGTCAGCTTGAGCGGCTGACCGGGGAGGGCCTTGGGAAGCATCGCATAGGAGGCATGCGGGGCAAGCGCCGGCAAGGTGCGCCGCAAGCCGGACACATCGTCGAGTGCTGCGCGTGCCGCCTCGCGTTCGCCGATCAGGCCTGATGAGACCATGCGGGCGAGCACACGATCGCGCGCTGCATGGGCGATCTGGAGATTGCGGTCGGGCCGGCGCTTTTCCGGCAGTTGGGGGAGGGCGACGAGAAGGGCGGCCTCGGAAACGGTCAGCCGCTTCGGTTCTTTGCCGAAATAGGCGAGCGAAGCGGCGCGCACGCCCTCCAGATTGCCGCCATAGGGCGCCAGTGTCAGGTAACGCTCGAGGATCTCGCGCTTCGACAGCCGCCGTTCGATCTGGATGGCGCGCAACATCTGCTTGATCTTGGAGCCGAGGCTGCGGCTCTCGCGCGGCTCGATCAGGCGGGCGAGCTGCATAGACAGGGTCGAGCCGCCGGAGACGATGTGGCCGCTGGTGGCGAACTGGCCGGCGGCGCGGGCCAGCGCCAGCACATCGACGCCCTCATGGTCCCAGAAGCGCTTGTCCTCATAGGTGACCAGCATGTCGACGAACTGCTTGTCGACCTGGTCGAGCCGGGTTTCGAGCCGCCAGTAGCCGTCCGGGGTGGCGAAGGCGCGCAACAGCTGGCCGTCGCGGTCCTGGACTTCGGTGGAGACGGTGAGCTTTTCAGGAAGCGGAGGCGGGAAGGCGCGGTCGAGTTCCCAAAGCGCGCCGACGGCGATTGCGATGAACCCGGTCAGGGAGGCTGCCACGATGGCAGTGCGGCGGAGGAAGCTTTTGGTGAGCATGGCGCTGCCCCTCATCCGCCTGCCGGCACCTTCTCCCCGTATAGGGACGGGGAGAAGGGATCTGTCATGAATGACATCGCCATGTGCATGATCGTTACCATCAGCACCTTACGGTGCCTTGATCTCCATCATGCCGGTGGCGGTGCGGGCCGAATATTGCGGCCGGTACATGTCCTCCACCGTTGCCGCCGGATGGGCGTAGGTGCCCGGCGTCACGGCGCGCACGACATAGGCAAGCGTCAGATTGTGGTCGTGGTCGCCGTCGGCCGGGTTGAATGCCGCGACGAAGCGGTCGTCGCGGAATTCCAGATGCGCGGCGTCGGTCTGTGCCAGCCAGGAGAAGTTCGACAGCTGAGCGCTGGAAACCAAGCCTGGATTGTCGATCTCGAAGCCGGCCGGCAACAGGTCGGTGACCAGCAGGCGCGACGGCCAGCTGTTCTGTTCCGTCACCTTGAGCACGACGACATAGCGTTCGTTCTGGGTCGCCTCGGTCACATTGGCTTCGGTGCCGTCGAGCTTGTAGTAGGTGCGGTTGATGGTGAAGCCGTCGCCGCCGGCCGGCAAGGGCTGGATCGGCGACGCCAGGGTAGTGACGACGGCCTGCAGCGGGGGCTTGCCGGGGTTGGCGATTTCGAGCGGGCTGTCGACCAGTTCCGAGCCGTTGACCTGGTTGGAATAGCCGCCGGAATGCGGCGCGCCATTGACGGTCAGCGTGATCGAATCATTGCCCTCCTTCAGCGCACGGGCCGCCAGCAGCATCCAGGATTCGTCCTGGGTGCTGGTCCAGCGGGCTTCGGCGCGTTTCCTGGTCACCAGCTTGATCAGTTCGGGCACGATCGTCGATACCGGCTTCGATTCCGCCGCCAGCGACAGCATCGCCGCGCCATCACGCAACGCCGAGCCGTAGTCGGAGCGGTACCAGTCGTAGTCGGTGCTCGACTTGGCGAGCTGCAGTGCGGTCTTGAACGTCGCCTCCGAACGCTGCGTGTCGCCATAGAGCGCCAGGCTCGCCGCCAATTGGGCAACGGCCATAGGGCTCGAGAACGCTTCGAGCTGGGTGTCGGCGTAGTAGCGCAGGTCGCCGATCGAGGCCTTCTTGTTGCGGGCCAGCACATAGAGGGCGTAGGCGATCTCGCTGCCACGGTCCTGTACGCTCTGGTCGTAGCCGAGCGAGTTCTGCAGGTTGTTCAGGGCCTGGTTCATCGCAAGAGCCGGCACGTCGTATTTCTGCTCCCGTGCCCTGGTCAGGAACTCGCTGACATAGGCGTCGAGCCACAAATCGCCGGAGCCCGGACCCCACAGGCCGAAGCTGCCGCTCGAGGACTGGTAGCTCAGGACCTTGTAGATCGCATCCTGGATGCGGCCGTGCAGGTCGGGGTCGCTTTCCATGCCGATGCCCGATGCCATCTCGTTGACGTAGAGAAGCGGCATGGCGCGGCTGGTGGTCTGCTCGGCGCAACCATAGGGGTAGCGATCGAGCGTCATCAGCAGCGACGGCACGTCGAAGGCCGCCGCCTGCGAAACGCCGACGCTGACCGAAGCGCCCTCGAGCAGGCTTGCGGCCAGCAGTTCCTTGTCGACGCGCAACGCGCCGCCGTTGCCCTTGAGATCGACGACAAGGCGCGTGGTGACCGGCAATTGGGCCGGGCGCACCGGCACATGGAGCGTCTGCTCGACCTTGGTGCCGTCGGCGTGTGCCAGCTTGATGGTGAGCGACGCATTGCCCGCCGTCTTTGCGATCAGCGGTACCGTCAGGGTCTGGCGCTTGCCCTGGGCGAGCGTCAGCTTCTGGGGCAGGGGTTTGTCGCCTGTCGACAGGTCGCCCGTCGTGTCGATCGACAGCGCATAGTCGCCGGCGGGGCCGTCCGTGTCGGCTACGTCGAGCCGCATGACGGCATTGTCGCCAGGCGCCAGGAAGCGCGGCAGGCCGGCGGTGATCACTACGGGATCACGTACGATCACGTCCGACTGGGCATGACCGACCGCCTCCTTGGTCCAGGCGACGGCCATGACGCGCACGGTGCCGTTGAACTGCGGAATGTCGAAGTCGATCCGCGCCTTGCCATCGGCATCGAGTTGGACCGGGCCGGAGAAGAAGGCGACCAGCTTTTCGGTGGGCGGGCTGCCTTGCGCCTGCATGTTGGTGCCGTCGCCACCGGTCCTGAGCTTGCCGGTGGTGCCCAGCGAGCCATCGATCAGGCGGCCGTAGATGTCGCGGATCTCCATGCCCAGCATGCGCTGGCCGAAGAACCAGGTCTCCGGATCCGGCGCCTTGTAGTTGGTCAAATTGAGGATGCCGACATCGACGGCGGCAACCATGACATAGGCGTTGGTGCCCGGCTGCACGCCGGCCACGGAAACCGGGATCGACAGCTGCCGGCGCGGCATGGTCTTGTCCGGCGGCGTGAGCGTGATGGCGAGCTTCTTGGCGCCCGGATCGACGGTCAGCCATTTCACGCCGATGGCGCGGGCGGGCATGCGCGTTTCCTGCGCATCGCCCGGCCGGAACAGGGTTGCCGTGACATAGGCGCCGGCGCCCCAGTCGTCACCGACCGGGATGTCGACGGTGCTGCCGCCGGCCGGCACGGTCGCCGTGATGGTCTTCAGCAGCTTGTCGGAGCCGATGTTGATCAGAAGTTCGCCGGCAAAATGCGGTGAGATTTTCAGCTTGGCCACTTCGCCGGCGGCATAATTGTCCTTGTCCAGGGCAATCTCCAGGCCGTCGGGCGTTTCTGTGGTGGTCGAGGCGACATACCAGCCCGCGTCGAACTCATAGCTGGTGGCGGGCCCCTCCGGGTCCGACGTCTCGACCTCGAGCCTGTACTGGCCCCAATCGACCGGTACGGAGACGGTTGCGTCGCCATCGGCGCCGAGGTCGACCTGACCGTTGGCGATCGACTTGGTCAAGCTCACCGGCTCGTAGTTCCAGGAATTGTTGGAGCGGTACCACTGATAATTGCGTTCGACCTTGACCAGCGTCCACTGCGCGCCTTTCAGTGCCTCGCGCTTGCCGTCGGGATCGACGGCGATCAGGGTGAACTTGGCGGTGCCGCCTTGCGGCACTTCACCGTCGGCGAAGTCCGGACGGATGCCGATCATATGGCCTTGCGGGCGGATGCCGATGTTGAGCGAGCGCTCGATGGCGCGGCCGCCGGTTTCGCGCATGCGCACCGTCACCTTGCCGTCGACCAGCTTGGTGGTCGAGGGCAACTGGTCGACGGTAACAGGGAAGGTCGCCTTGCCGTCATCGCCAACCACCGGCAGATCGGTGAGCGGCGTGACCGTGGGCTCCGCCGACTGCTCGTCGGCGAGGCCGAAGGAAAAGTTGGGGAAGCGGTCCCAGTCGCGCGACGTCGACAGCGTGAGTTCGCCTTCCAGCGCCAGGCCCGCCGCCGGCGCGCCGTAGAGGAAGCGGCCGTCAATGTCGATGTTGGCGGTTTCGCCCCGCGCAATCTCCTGCTTGTCGGCCTTCATGTCGAATTCGATGCGATCCGGCACGAAATCCTCGACCAGGAACATCTGGCTGGCAACCGCCGGCTGCTTTGGATCGGTATGGATCGACACCGACCATGTGCCGCGCATGGCGTTGGGTTCGAGCGGCAGGTCGACGGCGTGGCCGCCGGCCGAGGCGCCGTCGCTGACGATGCGGCGGTCCTCGACGCCATCGG
>NZ_JAPYKP010000222.1:0-6011 GCF_037179725.1 Mesorhizobium sp. Cs1321R2N1
CCGCGGTCGGCACGCCCTCGGCCAGCGGCAGTCCGGAAAGCGCCTTGCCTTGCCCGAGCGCCAGCCCATAGGCGAAATTGCGCGATTGCGTCGACGAGCAAGTGAGCAGCAGGTCGCCAAGGCCGGAAAGCCCCATCAGGGTTTCGGGCCTGGCGCCAAAGGCGGCACCGATGCGGCGCAGCTCGACGAAGCCGCGCGTGACCATGGCGGCCTGGGCGCTGGCGCCGAGCCTGGCACCGGTGACAGCGCCGGCGGCGATGGCGAAGACGTTCTTCAAGGCGCCGCCGATTTCGACGCCGATCAGGTCGTCGCTCGAATAGCAGCGCAGGTTTTCAGCCGAGAAACGGGCGGCAAGGTCGGCCGCTAGCGCCTCGTCGCCGGCAGCCACAACCACCGCCGTCGGCAGACCGCGGGCGACGTCGCTGGCGAAGCTTGGCCCCGACAGGGCGGCGACCGGGTTTCGCGGCAGGATTTCCGCAGCGATTGCCGACAGCAAGGCGCCGGTGTCGCGCTCGATGCCCTTGGCGCAAAGCACGAGTGGAATGCCAGCCGGCATATGATTCTTCGCGGCCGCCAGCGTCGCCCGCAACGCTTGCGCAGGCGTCACCGCCAGCACGCAATCGGCCCCGGCAAGCGCTGCCTCGACGTCGCTCGTCGCGTCTATGCCGGGCGCGATGGCAATGCCCGGGAGATAGCGCGGGTTCTCGCCACGACCGATCGAGGCCACGGTTTCAGGGGCACGCGCGAACAGCCGTACCGAGTGGCCGGCGCGCAGCATGGCCAGCGCCAGCGCCGTGCCCCAAGCGCCGCCGCCGATCACGGCGACACGCCAGCCGCTTTTGCCGTGGCCCTCGCTCTTCTTGGCTTGATCGGTCATGCCTTGGCTCCGCGCCGGCCGGAGCCGACCATTGGCGTCGAGACGCTATCCAGCGGCCAGCGCGAGCGTGGCACGAAATCGAAGCCGTTCTCCTGCGCCATGCCTTCGCGCAGCCGCTCAATGCCGGCCCAGGCGATCATCGCGGCATTGTCGGTGCACAATTTCAGCGGCGGCGCGACGAAGGTGAAACCATTCTCGGTACATAGCCGCTCCAGCGTCGCCTTGATGGCGCGGTTGGCGGCGACGCCGCCGGCGACGACCAGCGCCGGGTTTTTGGTGCCAGGGAATGTCTTGCGAAAGCGTGCCAGAGCGCGAGAAACGCGGTCGGCCAGCGCATCGGCGACCGCCGCCTGGAACGAGGCGCAGATGTCGGCGACATCCTGGTCGCTCAAGGGCTCGATCGCGGTTGCCGCCTGGCGCACGGCGGTCTTCAAACCGGAAAAGGAGAAATCGGGCTGTGCCGAGCCTTTCATCGGCCGCGGAAAGGCAAAGCGCGAGGCATTGCCCGACAGCGCCGCCTTTTCGACATTGGGACCGCCGGGATAGGGCAGGCCGAGCATTTTGGCGGTCTTGTCGAAGGCTTCGCCGAGCGCGTCGTCGATGGTGGTGGCCCAGCGCTGGTAGTCGCCGACGCTGCGCACGGCGAGGATCTGCGTGTGGCCGCCGGAGACCAGCAGCAAGAGATAGGGGAATTCCAGGCCGTCGGTCAGCCGCGCCGTCAAGGCGTGGCCTTCGAGGTGATTGACGGCGATCAGCGGCTTGCCGGCCGCCGCCGCGATAGCCTTGGCCGTCATCAGGCCGACGATCAGTCCGCCGACGAGGCCCGGCCCGGCCGTCGCGGCGATCGCGTCGATATCGGCAAGCGCCACGCCCGAATCGGCGAGTGCCGCCTCGACGATGCCGTCCAGCGCCTCGACATGCGCGCGCGCGGCGATCTCCGGCACGACACCGCCGAAGGCGGCATGCTCCTCGATCTGGGAGAGCACGATATTGGACAGGATTTTCGGCGCGGCATCGCCCTCCAGCGCCACGACGCTGGCGGCGGTCTCGTCGCAACTCGTCTCAATGCCCAGAACGCGGATCAATTCGTCGCTATCCCAAGAGATTGTTTATGTGGCTATTCCCCATTAGGAAAAGGCCGGCAAGACCTCGATTTCGCTCGGGGGTTATCACGGACCGCGCGCCATGCAAACTTTGAAAATCGGAACACGGAAAATCGGAACACGCGGCAGCCCGCTGGCGCTCGCCCAGGCGCATGAGACGCGTGTGCGGCTAATGAAAGCGCATGGCCTTCCCGAGCAGGCGTTTGAAGTGGTGCCCATCTCGACCAGCGGCGACCGTATTCAGGACCGGCCACTGTCGGAGGCCGGCGGCAAGGGCCTGTTCACCAAGGAAATCGAGGAAGCGCTGCTCGATGGTCGTATAGACATCGCCGTGCATTCGTCGAAGGACATGCCGACGATGCTTCCTGACGGACTGGAGCTCTCCACTTTCCTGCCGCGCGAAGACGCGCGCGACGCTTTCATAGGCAAGGCGGTCAAGCGGATCGTCGATCTGCCACACGGCGCCAAGGTCGGATCGTCGTCGCTCCGTCGCCAGGCGCTGATCCGCCGGATGCGGCCGGATTTCGAGGTGGTGATGTTCCGCGGCAATGTGCAGACGAGGCTGCGCAAGCTGGATGAAGGCATCGCCGAGGGCACCATCCTCGCCTATGCCGGGCTGAAGCGGCTTGGGCTCGAAGGCGTGATCACCGACCTGATGTCGCTGGAGGACTTTCCGCCGGCGCCGGGACAAGGCGCGATCGGCATCGAAACACGCGTCGGCGACCGTGATATCGAGAACATGCTTGCGGCGATCCATCACGCGCCGACCGGCCAGGCCTTGGCCTGCGAGCGCGCGTTTCTCGCCGCGCTCGACGGCTCGTGCCGCACACCGATCGCCGGCCATGCGACGGTATCAGGCGGGAAACTGTCCTTTGCCGGGCTGATCATCTCGCCCGACGGCACGGAGTGGCATGACGTCCGGCTGGAAGGCGAGGCCGCGGACGCAGCGGAAATTGGGGCTGATGCCGCACGGACAGTTCGGGCCAGGGCCGGCGAAAAGTTCTTCGACGGTTGGCTCTGAAAATGCTCCGCGTCCTGGTCACCAGACCGGAACCGGGTGCGTCGCGCACGGCGCGAAAGCTGGAGGAGATGGGTTTTGAGCCTCTTCTGCTGCCGTTGACGGAGACGATCGCACTGTCGGTCGATGTCAAGGCGGTTCCGGACGATGTGGCAGCCGTGGCCGTCACCAGCGCCAATGCCGTGCGCCATACCCCTGGAGATCTGGTGGCGGTGCTGTCCAACCTGCCTTGCCATGCTGTCGGCAAGAGGACAGCGGAGGCGGCGCGCGACGCAGGCTTTCTCTCGGTCAGCGAGGGGCCTGGCGATGCCGAGGCGCTGGCCGCTGGCATGGGAATCGCGTTTTCCGGTAAAGCGATCGGCTATCTCTGCGGGCGCGTGCGGTTTCCCGCCTTCGAACAGAAGCTGAAAGCTGCTCACGTCCAGGTCCATGCCGTCGAGACTTATAACACGATTGCGGTGAGCTATTCGGACGAAGCGATTCTTCCGCTGATAGCAGGCCAATCCGTCGATGCGGTGCTGCTCTATTCGGCCAAGGCCGCTGCCGCGATGCAGGTCCTGGCCAGCCGGCCTGCCCTGCAAAAGGTCTTTGAAAAGACGCGGGTTTTTGTCCTTTCCGCGCGCATCGCCGCCGCCTTCGGCGACAGTGCCGGCAAAGCAGTCCGCATCGCCGCACGATCCGACGAGGAGGCGCTGCTGGCACTTTTGCGGGCACGGCCCTGACCCGCGTCATCACACCGCCCCTTTTCACCGCTTGGTGATGTGCTAGACCCTTTCTGAACCATCACGCGCCGCCGGGCGTTGAGACGAAGCGAATTTTGCGGAGCCCATGCATGGTCAAGACGCCGAAGATGCGACACTCGAAAGGCCGCCGCGAGCCGGTGACCATCGACCTCGATCCGGGCGCCGTCTCACGCATCAACGACGGGGATGCCGCCAAGGATATCGCCCAGACGGACGAGGCGAAGGCAGAGGAAGCAGCGAACGCCTCGCGGCCAGAGCCCCCGGAAGAGCCGGTGCATGCCGATCAGGCGGATCTCGAACCCTGGGAGCATGGCGATGCCGCCGGGCAGTCTGGCACGGATTCGCCACCGCATGCCGAGGCCAAGACCGCCGAGCCGGAAATGCCTTATCCCGGTTCGGATACTCCCGCCAACCGCGCCAAGGCTTCCGACTATAATTTTGAGGATGCAACCGCCAAAACCGCCGAGACCAAGGGGGCTTCCGGAAAAGCCGACGCAAGGAGCGAACCGATGACAGTGCAGCCGAAGCGGGGCGGCCTCAACGGCATCGCCGCCGGCATCATCGGTGGTGTCATCGCGCTGGTCGGTGCCGGCGGCCTGCAATTTGCCGGCCTGCTCGGCGCGCCGGGATCCGCTCCCGGCGCCTCGCTCGCTGGTGTCAATGGCGAGATCGCCTCGCTGAAGAGCGAAATCGCGGACATGAGGGAAGCCGGCAACAACAATGGTGTGTCGGCCAGGGTGGATGGCCTGTCGTCGGGGCTCGACCAGGTCAAGAGCGATGTCGCGGCATTGAAATCGGCGGTCGAACAGGGCGGCGCCGGCGACAATGCCGGGCTCGCAGCACTTGGCGACAAGGTCAAGCAGATCGAAACCACGGTGGCGGCCCTCGGCAAGGCCGGCAGCACGGCACCGGTCGATCTTGGTCCGCTCAACGAAAAAATGGCGGGTCTCGATGCGCTGGTGAAGTCGACGGGCGAAGCGGCGAAGGCGCAGGAAGGCCGGCTGGCCGCGCTCGAACAGTCGGTGTCGCAGCTTTCCGGCAAGGTCGATGCACAGGCATCGCAGCCGAAGGTCGCGCTCGCCATCGCGGCTTCGGCGCTGAAGGCCGCGCTCGATCGTGGCGCGCCGTTTTCGGCCGAACTCGATACGCTGGCCGCGATTTCGCCTGATGCGCCGCAGCTCGCGACATTGCGCCCCTATGCCGAAAAAGGCGTGCCGACCCGCACCGAGATCGCCTCGCAGATGGATGCGGCCGCCAATGCCATGGTGGCAGCGGCCACGCCGGTCGACCAGAATGCCGGCTTCCTGCAGAACCTGATGTCGAGCGCCGAATCGCTGGTCAAGGTCCGGCCGATCGGCGCCGTCGAAGGCGCCGGCGCACCGGAAACCGTGGCGCGCATGGAGGTTGCGGTCACTCAGGGCGACTATGCCAAGGCACTCAGCGAATATGACACGTTGCCGCAAGCCGTGAAGGCCGCGGGCGCCGACTTTGCCGGCAAACTGAAAGCCCGCATCGAGGTCGAAACCCAGGTCGACGCACTGATCTCCGGCGCGATGAAGGCATGAGGGCAACACGATGATCCGCCTGCTCGCCTTCCTCATCGTCGTCTTCGCGCTCGGGCTGGGCTTTGCCTGGCTGGCCGACAGGCCCGGCGACATGGTCGTCACCTTCAACGGCTACCAATACCAGGTGAGCCTGATGGTGGCGGCGGTGGCCGTCGTTGCCGTCGTTGCGGCGGTGATGATCGTCTGGTGGCTCATCAAGTCGCTGTGGAACAGTCCCTACACCATCTCGCGCTATTTCCGCGTGCGCCGCCGTGACCGTGGCTATCAGGCGCTGTCGACCGGCATGATCGCCGCCGGTGCCGGCGACGGGGCGCTGGCCCGCAAGAAGACCAAGGAAGCGGCCAAGCTGATCCGCTCCGACCAGGAGCCCCTGATCCATCTGCTCGAGGCGCAGGCATCGCTGCTCGAAGGCGATCATGAAGGCGCGCGCCAAAAGTTCGAGAGCATGCTCGACGACCCCGAAATGCGGCTGCTTGGGCTGCGCGGGCTTTACCTGGAGGCTGAGCGGCTGGGCGACCGCAACGCAGCCCGGCACTATGCCGGCCGTGCCGCCGCCGTGGCGCCGCAACTGGCCTGGGCAGCCGAATCGACGTTGGAGGAGCTGACCGCGCGCGGCGACTGGGACGGGGCGCTGAAACTGGTCGATGCGCAGAAGTCGACGCGGCAAATCGAACGCGACGCCGCCAACCGCCGCCGCGCCGTGCT
>NZ_JAPYKP010000223.1:0-5954 GCF_037179725.1 Mesorhizobium sp. Cs1321R2N1
CGGCTTTTTGCCGCTGCCCTTCAAGGGCAGGTTGCGGCTGGTTCATCGGGTCGGCGACCGCGCGCGACGGCGCGCTTGCGTTTTCTATGACGCGCCGCGTGGCAGCCAGTTCCTGGCGAGCCGCCGCCGGTTCGCGGGGCAGATTTTCCCCATGCGCACTGCCGGTCTTGAGTGCATCGATATCCTTGTGCAGCGCGAGGAAGCTCTGTTCACTGGCTGCGCGTTCGCGTTCAGCCTGGTCATGCTCCCCCTTAGCCCGGACTTGCGAGGCAAGCGCTTCGGCGCGAGTTGCCTCGCTTTCCCTCCGAGCGGCGGTCAGACCACGCCTCAACGCGTCGACCCAAGACCGCTCCCACCCCAGGGCTTGCCTCTGTTCCGCCGCAGCAGATTCCGACGATCCGCCGTCCGGCGGCACGATTTGGGTGGGAGCGACAGGAGGTTTCGTTACTGGCGGAGCGAGCCCGACTGCTGCAAATCCAAGCAACATCATGAGGCAAAACGGAATGAGGCGCAGCGGGGCAGCTCTCGACTGTTTGCGGTCGTCATACTGTTTAAGGTCGTCATGAAACAAGGCAGCGATCGTGTATACTCGGTCAGGACAGTCGCCGAGGGGCGCGGAAGCCGAGTTGGATCTCCGCTCGTAATTCATTGCGGATCCTCCATGGCGTCGACCGCGCTGGTGAAACGCTGTGGCGTCAGTCGGCGAAACCCGAGCGCCCCGCGCTAACACGCCAGGCAAACCCTTAGGCAGATCATCAACCTACCAAAGGCAGGTCGGGGTCGTCAGTTACCGAATCAGGGTAGGGGACTTCCGAATCTTCTCAAAACTGTCGGCACAGATCCCCTAAAGTACTAGCCCCCGGCACGGTCACCGATGCGGACGGCTCAGCCCGCTTCTACGGATCGCGCCAGCTCGAAGGCTACGGCACACAAAGCGTCACCGCCGACGCCAGTGGCAACGCCAACATCGCGGCGAGCTGGCGCAATCTGTCGACGGAGCCGGTGAGCTCGACCAATTTTCAGGTCGCCCGGGGGAGCGACGATCGGGCCCTCAGCACGCAGTCGCCAGCCGGGGCACCATTATCGACAGGCGATCCGCCCCGCCGCGGCAGAGTCACCTGCTATTGAGATCAGTTGCGATCCTGCCGAAGCAACGAATTCGTGACGATCGGCCGATCCTCGGAATGCAATATCGTAGTCCAGCGGCCCAAGGGCAATGACTGGTCGAAGCGCTATTGGCCTGCATCGCGGCCGCTTAACGGCTGCCGGCGCGCGACGTCATCCTCGACGGCGATATGATAGCACCCCGACGGGAAGGCAAGCCGAACCATTCACGATCGTGAGCTTGTGTGGCGTGGTTACGGTTGGGTGAAGAGCGGCCGGAATCAGGACCATTGGGTGCTTTAAAATGGTTGGAAGGATCGGGTGTCGGTCTGGAACCTCTTTCCGGCTCGCGCATTGAGCGAGGTTGAAGGGGACTCGGAGTCTGCATGGAACAAAGGGTTTTGGGCCCCGGAGCCTTTGCGAAGGGCTTTCGTGCTGATGACAACAGCCGCGAAGGGGATTCGGATGCTGTCGTAAGGAGCGAACTGGAAGATTTCTTCGAGAACGCGGCAGTCCCTCTCCACCTGGTGGCCAATGACGGAACTATTCTGCGCGCCAACCGCGCCGAGCTGGACATGCTCGGCTACACGGCTGGCGAATATGTCGGGCGTAGCATTCGGGACTTTCACGCTGATCCCGCCGCGATCGAAGACATTTTGAACCGGCTCTCCCGGCGCGAGGACCTCCAACACTACCGAGCGAGGTTGCGCGCCAAGGATGGCTCCATGCGTTGGGTGGAAATCACATCCAACGTGCGTGCGGTTGGCGGGCGGTTCCTCAACACGCGCTGCGTCACGATCGATGTCACGGATAAGATCAAAGCGGAAGAGCTGTTACGCGAACAGGAAAACAGGCTTGCTGTCACCTACCAAAGCGCAGGGACGGGTATTGTCGAGGCCGACGCCGAAGGCCGGCTGCTTAGGGTGAATGCCCATTTGTGCGATCTTTTAGGCTACGCGCCGGAGGAACTGGTTGGACGGTCGATTTTCGATCAAACTTTTTCGGCTGATGTCGAGTCCGACCGCGAGCAGTACTGGCGGCAGGTCGCGGGTGAGATAAAAAGCTACACGATGGAGAAGCGGTTCGTTCGCAAGGACAGGTCTCTTGTCTGGGCCCTCGTTACTTCCTCCAGCGTCTTCGACGGCGAGGGAAAGTTCCGTTACGCGGTGCGGGTGCAGCACGACATCAGCGAGCGCAAGGCAATAGAGGCGACGCTTGCCCAAAGGGCGGAAGAGCAGGCTGCACTGCATCAATTCACTGAAATGCTGCAGCATGCCCGTACGCCAGCTGACGTCCATGAGCCTGCGCTCGACGCCATCCAGCGTGCGCTGGGTTGTCAGCGCGCTTCGATCCTGCTGTTGAGCGATGGGATCATGAAGTTTGTGGCATGGCGCGGCCTTTCGGACCCATATCGCGCAGCAGTAGAAGGCCACTCGCCCTGGCCGGCTGACTGCGCCGATCCTCAGCCGATTACCTTGGGCGATGTGGAAAAAGCCGAGCTTCCGGAAGAACTGAAGCGGACAATCCGAGCCGAGGGCATTGGCGCGGTTTGCTTCGTTCCGATAACGGAGGGAGGGCGACTGCTTGGCAAGTTCATGGCCTATTTCGACCAGCCGTGGGATTGCTCCGCCGACCAGGTCGAAGTCGCTCGCACCATCGCTCGCCAGCTTGGTTTCGGGATCGAGCGCCTGAAGGCGCAGAATGCCGCCCAGCGTTTGGCGGCAATCGTGGAGTCGTCGCATGATGCGGTTGTCAGCAAGGACCTGAACGGCATCATCTCGACCTGGAACCGGGGCGCCGAACGCCTGTTCGGCTATTCGGCCGCGGAAGTGATCGGCAAGCCAATCACCATTGTCATCCCGGACGACCGGTTGGATGAGGAACCTCTGATCTTGGGTCGGATCCGCAAGGGTGAACTCGTCGACCATTTCGAAACGGTTCGCCGCCGCAAGGACGGAACACTGGTGGATATTTCGCTGACAATATCGCCGGTTCGCGACGCGACGGGTCGGGTGGTGGGTGCTTCCAAGATCGCCCGGGACATAACCGATCAAAAAATGTCCGAAGCAAAGGTGCGCGACAGCCAACGTCACCTTCAGGATCTGCTCGCCGCTATTCCTGCCGCGATCTACACCACCGATCGCGATGGCAAGATCACTTATTTCAACGAAGCCGCGGTTGCACTTGCCGGGCGGACTCCGGTAATTGGCAGTGACGAATGGTGCGTGACCTGGAAGCTCTTCTGGCCCGACGGCACGCCGCTTCCTCACGATGAATGCCCGATGGCGATCTCCTTGAGGGAAGGTAAGCCGGTCCGCGGATATGAAGCCATTGCCGAGCGGCCGGACGGAATCAGGATCCCTTTCATCCCTTATCCGACACCGATGCGGGATGCGGATGGGAACGTCATTGGCGGCATCAACATGCTGGTCGATGTCAGCGAGCGAAAGCAGGCCGAGACCCAACAGCGAATCTTGCTCGACGAACTCAACCATCGCGTCAAGAACAACATGATGATGCTGAAGTCCTTGCTTTCCGTGGCGGCGAGGACGAGCCGAAGCCTGGAAGCCCGTGACGTACTAGACGAGGCAAGCAAACGGGTTGCCGCGATGGCGGCCGCACAGCGCGTCCTTTACGATACCGCCGACGCCAGCAATTTCAGTGTGCAGCCCTTCCTCGGGGCCGTTTGCGAGACTGCCAAGCAAATGTTTCCACCGAATGTACGGCTGGTTTGTGAAGCTGACAGCATCAAATTGCCGAACGACGTGGCGATGCCGCTGGCCCTCATCGTCAACGAGCTTTTGACCAATGCGGTCAAGTATGGCCTCGACGGCAGCGCCGGAGGGACCGTCCAAGTCAGCATTACCAAGAAGGCGGAGGGTAATTCGCTGGTGGTTAGAGACGAAGGCTCCGGCTTCGACCTGAACTCGGTGCGCGCGACGTCCTCGGGACTGCGGCTTGTAGAGGGGCTCGCGCGGCAGATCGGCGGAACCTTCGAAGTTCATCGAGACCCATGTCGATGCGTGGTGACTTTTTCTCAAGCACCGCTGGAGATCGGCCGTGCGACTGGAACCCGCGATGACTGAGTCAAGCCAAGCCGGGGAGTTCGACCGCGCATTCAAACCCCAACTGGCCTGGTCGCGAGACGACATGGGCGGCGGTGAGGCAACGCCTACGGCCGGTCGGACGATACTGATCGTCGAAGACGATTACCTGATTGCGCTCGACGCGGAAGCCGGACTGACCGCGGCGGGGTTCTCGCTGGCCGGAACGGCGGTCAGCGCCGAACAAGCTGTGAGCCTCGCGCTCTCGACCAGGCCGACGCTCGTCCTCATGGATATCCGCTTGCTTGGAAAGCGGGACGGAATTGATGCCGCGCTGGAACTTTATCGCGACCATCGCATACGATGCATCTTCACAACCGCGCATGGCGACCAGGAGGTGAAGCTTCGCGCCGAAGCGGCAAGGCCACTTGGCTGGGTGCAAAAGCCCTACTCAATATCCACTCTGGTCGACGCCATCAGAACAGGATTCCAACAACTCGAGCAACAGAACTGAGGCGCGCCGCGCGTGGACGCAGCACAGGAACGCGCAAGTTTATACCAGGCTGGCAAGGCGCCCAGACCCTCAGGATCGAATGCAGCTTGGTACGAAATTTGAGTGTCTTTGCCCGGATCGCAGACGCGATCCTTGGAGCGGATACATAGGCGCAACCACCCCTGCGAAGGCCGTCAAACGCCTTCTGCAACAGATCATCTTTGCTTTGTCGGCTCTCAGGCATGATGTCGCCAATAGTCCCCATGCGCTCTAGGAACTGGAGGTATTTCTCGACCAGGATTTCCATGAGAAAATGATAGGGTTCATTCCGCGCCCAATGCTCCTGCGCAACCATCCACTTCTTGTCGATAAGGGCGGTGATGACCGTGTACTCAGAGTCCTGAAAGAGCTTCAGGATCATCTCATCGAAAAGAGCTTTCTTGCCTACATCGCGAAGGCATTCATACGGACCTTTTAATCCCATGATATCTTTGCGGTGGAAAACTATCGGATCATCCGGGTCATGTTCGAACACCCTTGCTTTGATTAGATCCAAGTTTCGGGCAAACTCGTCGCGCACGTAGTCAACGCGCATCGCAACCCCGGTGAGGCTGAGAAAGCGCTGCTTGTCTTTGTCTAAATGCGTGAGGCCGTCGGTTCCGACTTCGTCCACGTACAAACGAGACACGGAGTTTGAAGCAGAGGTCAAGCAGCACAATATCGATTACGTTAATTGTGTGTTAACGATGGGTTGTGAGGCAATTAAGGGGAAGGACTTTGACCGCTGCAAGACCCAGAAGAAGCTGGACTTCAACGGGACCGAGATTTCCTTCTTCCCGGATTTGCTCGTAGCGCGGACGAACCAGAAGAATAATCGCAAGATCGGAGCCATCAATTTCCGCTACAGCAAATCGGCCAAGCTGCCGGAGAAGACGGCAGGGTATTAGTCGGCTTTGATGTTTGGCGTTTTTCGCGGCGAACCGTTTGAGCCGGAGGCGGTGGCCGAGCGCGATCTTTGTCAGACGCTCGATTGTTCAACGGAAAGGTCTATGCCGCGCCGTCGAATGCCGTTTACCTGTACAAGGAGATGCAGGCCGCATGTGGCGCTATCGACAATCAGTGGCCGAATATCGAGCCGCCCGCCGGAGCGATTTTCTAACCATTTCACCTAGGGCTGGATAGCGCCTGACCTGAGACCCTTGTTCCCTCCATTTCAATGGAGAGTCCGGCGCTTCATTTCTGGCCTCATGCGGCCTGTTTTTCCAGCGCCATTTTTATGGCGAATTCGATGGGCGTGATGTTGCCCAGGGCTG
>NZ_JAPYKP010000224.1:0-5888 GCF_037179725.1 Mesorhizobium sp. Cs1321R2N1
CGCTCGGCGTCATGCCTGCGGCGATTTTTCTGGCCGCCGTGATGACCGGTGCCGAGGCGATGTCGCGGGCGACCGGCGTGCCGGCCTTCCTCAGCGACGTCATCCAGGGCACGGCGCTGCTCGCCATGCTGGTGGCGCTGCTGTTCACCGCCTATCGCATCCGCCGCGTCGGAGCCTTCGGATGAGCGCGGTTTTCGAACAGATTTTTCAGGTCGGCTTTCTCGCCGCCATCATCCGCATCGCCACGCCGCTGGCCTTTGCCACGCTCGGCGAAATGTTCTCCGAACGGGCCGGCGTGCTCAATCTCGGCATCGAAGGCATTATGCTGCTCTGCGCGATGACCGGCTTCACCGCCACCAGCCTCAGTGGAAGCCTGTGGCTCGGCGTGCTGGTGGCGGTGCTGACCGGCATGCTGATGGGCGCGCTGCATGCGCTGTTCACGGTGGCGCTCGGCCTCAGCCAGCATGTCTGCGGCATCGGCGTCACGCTGTTCTCGTCGGGCCTTGCCTATTTCCTCTACCGGCTGATCTTCGGCCAGCAATCGGTGCCGCCGAGCATCAAGGGTTTTCAGACGCTGCCGATCCCGGTCCTCTCAGATATTCCAGTGCTGGGACCTGCGGTGTTCAACCAGTTCGCGCTGGTCTACATGGCGATCATTGCCATCCCGCTCGCCGCCTTCGTGCTCTACCGCACACCCTGGGGCCTGTCGGTGCGCATGGTCGGTGAAAACCCGCGCGCCGCCGATTCGGCCGGCGTCAGCGTCATTGCCACGCGTTTCCAGGCCGTCATTCTCGGCGGCGCCCTGATGGGGCTCGCCGGCGCCTTCCTGTCGATGGCGCAGTTCAACGCTTTCACCTTTGGCGTCGTGTCCGGGCGCGGCTGGGTGGCGATCGCGCTGGTCGTGTTCGGCCGCTGGGACCCGTGGCGCTCGGCCGGGGCCGCGCTGCTGTTCGCCTTCGTCGATGCCTTGCAACTCCGCATGCAGGCGAGCGGTTTGGGGCATATCCCCTACGAGGCGTTCCTGATGCTGCCGTTCATCTTTACCATCGTCGCGATGGCGGTCATGTCGCGCAACGCGGTGGCGCCCTCGGCGCTGCTGAAGCCGTTTCGGCGGGAAGAGCGGTAAGTGAATAGGACTTGGCATTCTTTCCTCTCCCCCCGATCGACGGGATAGGGGAAGGGCGCCAGGCTGTCCCTGGGACGAAGACCCAAGACCCGACCCCCTCACATCGCGGTAAACCCATTGTCCACGAACAGATGCGTGCCGTTGACGAAACTGGACTCGTCGCTCGCCAGGTAAAGCGCTGCCTTCGCCACTTCCTCCGGCTCGCCGATGCGGCCCTGCTGCGCGGCAAGTGCGGCGTCCGAGACATCGACGCCGAGCTTGCCGAGATCGGCGACCTCGCGCAGGCCGTGCGGCGTTCTGATGAAGCCGGGACAGACGGCGTTGCAGCGGATGTTGCGGTCCCGGAATTCCACCGCGATGGCGCGCGCGAACATGTGGCAGGCGCCCTTGGTGGTGTCGTAGAGCACTTCATTCGGCGTCGCCGCCACCGCCGAGATCGACGAGGTGCAGACGATCGACCCACCGCCGGCGGCGATCATGCCGGGCAGCACGGCGCGTGTCATCAGGAACATCGAGCGCACATTGACGGCGTGCAGCCAATCCCATTCCTGCAGCGTCGTCTCCAGGAACGGCTTTATCACGATGGTGCCGGCATGGTTGAACAGCACGGTGACGGGCCCGAGTTTTTCAGTCGCGCCTGTAACCGCCGCCTCGACCTGAGCCTCATCGGAAACGTCGGCCACCCAGTGTTCGGCTACGTGTCCCCGCGCGCGTATCGCGGCCGCGGTTGCAGCAGCTGCTTCACCGTTGCGGTCGATGATCGCGACCCTGGCGCCTTCGGCGGCAAACAACTCCGAAGCCGCGCCGCCCATTCCCGTCGCGCCGCCCGAAATGATGGCGACCTTGCCGGCCAGTCTTTCGCCCATTTTTCTGCTCCCAACGTCCTTTTGGATGATTTCATGTTGCCACCGGCAGCGATGCTATCCCTCCTGCATCGAGTGGCCAATGCAGGAAACAGGCGCGTGAAGCGATGCCGCCATGCCGTATCCCTTCATCGCCTGGATATGTCTCCACAGCAATTTCGTACCAATTTTCGGCGATCAATCAGAAAATAATTTTGCCCATGACGCAAAAATAGCAATCGACAAAGTCTACAAGTTTTATAGATTAACCGGCGAGACGGAGGTCGATATGTCCTATATCCAGAACACCCAGACCGACAGCAATGGCCAGAAGCTGGCCAATGCCCAGGGCTTTCGCCCGGCCTATGCCGGCGCTTTCGCCTATCTCGTCTTTGCCCTTGCGTTCGTGTTCACCGGGGCAGTCGTGCTGGGCCTTATTCCCTAAGGGATCGACAGGGCTGTTGCCCACAGCTTTCAGGCAATCGGAGTTGAATGAACCGGATCCCGGAGCGCTTTCGCGCACCTGAGGGGCCGCATTTCACAGCATCAGTGATTCCAGAGATGGAGGAGATGACAATGCCGATCGAATTCACCCATATTCCCGGCAAGACCGCCGACGCGGCGGTTCCCTTTTTCTATGACTTCGCCGAGACCGCGACGAAGCTCGGGCTGATCGAGGACAGCGGTTTCCAGAGGATCGTCGTCGACGATTCGGCCGGGCTGCTGACCAACATGGATCTTGCGTCCCAGGTGCTCAACCGCACCGCTTCGCTGGAAGTGGTGCTCACTCATTGGGCCGGGGTTGTCGACCCGACGGTGGCTGCTCGCCAGCTGGCGTCCATCGACAGGGAGAGCGGCGGACGGCTGGCGCTCAGGATGATCAGCGAGCCGCTGAACGATGACGATGCCGAGACACGGCCGGTCGGCCATGGCGTCGTCTGGCAGCGCATCGACGAATATCTGGTCCTGTTGAAGCGGCTGTGGTCGAACGACCGGCCCTTCGATCACGAAGGCGCGTTTACAGCATCAAGGGCGGTTACGTGCCGCGCAAGGGTCCGCATGGCGCCGACCTTGTGATCCGCATGGGCGGGCAATCCGGAACGGCGCTGAAGGTGGCCGGCCGGCATGCCGATCTCTTCGAGCTGGCGCCGGGCTCGATCGACGATATCAGGCAATTGATGGAGCGGGCGCGTGGCGCCGCAGCCGAATATGGCCGTGCCGGCAAACTGCGCTTCGCGCTTCCGGTCAGGATCCACCAAGGTGTTTCCGCCGCCGGCCATAAGGCGGTCGACCTCTCCGGGCCACCGGCGCAGGTCGCGCTGTCGTTGCTTGCCTATGCGGCTCTCGGCATCGATGAGTTCATGGTCGTCGGCGTCGACAGGCCACACGAGATCGCGACAGTTGGCCGGGAAACACTGGCGCTGCTGCGCAACTCCCTGGCGCGCCGGGAGGCCGATGCGCCACAGCTTGGCAGGTTCATCTCCCGGGAGCGAGGCCCGCAAGCAGCAAATCGAGGCCCTTCCTGAAGGTGCCGACCCAATCGTCGTCGAACAGCAGGCGAGAGCGTTGGATCGTGGGATAGCGTTCGCCCGGATGTGCGTGGTGCTGCTGCGTGGCGGCCTTGTCGCTGTCCGCGAGGTCGAAACTCGTCCGGGTTATGGTGGCGCCCATCACATAGTTCCATAGCGACCAGATCGCGACGTTCAAATCCTTGTCCGCTACACCGGCTCGGGACAAAGTCCTGCCGAGCAATTCCAGGCGGCTGAGAATGTTCGGTCCAAGCGCCCGGCTCGACAACAGCGGTACCGACCAGGGATGGCGCAGCATGCCGGCCCGCCAGTCTTCGAGCATATGGACAATTTCCACTCGCCAGTCCTCAGCGCCATTCATTTGCGGCGATCCGCGATATTCGAGCACGGAATCGAGCGCCAGATCGAAGACGCCGTCCTTGTCGTCGACGTGCCAATATAGGCTCATCACGCCCGAGCCGAGGCGATCAGCCAGTCGACGCATCGTCAATCCGTCGATCCCCCGTGCGTCCAGCAGTTCCACCGCAGTGGCGACAATGCGTTCCAGGGAGAGAGGGCGTTCCAGCAAGAGGTGCGGTTCACCGCGCGGCTCCGGCGCGGGCTGGAATTCCGTCCGTCGGGGCCGTTTGCTCCGGGCGCCGCTGCGTTTGGCGGTCATCCATCTTCCTCTCTGTTCAGTATATCGATTTTGGCCGGCAATGGCAGGAATGTCGATCCCGCTCAATTGACTCGTACAATGTACCATGCGACTGGCTCGTATGGCGTACGAGTCGGCCCGCGGAGGTAAGAAAAATCATGTCACGCACAACCAACCATCTGCTTATCGGAGGACTAATCATGATCATGGCAGCTTCCACTGTGGCGCCAGTGAATGCGAATGATTCCAGGTTGACCATCGTCAATCCAAAAACCCTCTACGACCCGTCGCCGAATGGCTATAGCACAGCCGTAATCATGCCCGCCGGAGCCCGGGTGGCCTACATTTCCGGGCAGGGCGGCCAAGACAGCACGGGAGGCTTGTCGCCCGACTTCGCCGTCCAGGTTAAGCAGGCCTACGCAAATCTGCGCGCCGCGCTGGATGCGCTCGGCGCCAGGCCGGACAAGGTCGCCAAGCTCACGGTCTTCGTCGTCGATCACGACATGTCCAAGCTTGGCGTGTTGACCCAGAGCGCGAAGGAGATGTTCGGCGAGACGCTGCCGGCACAAACTCTGGTTCCCGTTCCCAAGCTTGCGATCGACCCGATGCTCTTCGAGGTCGAGGCCATCGTCATGCTGGAGTAGCGGCACCCGGATCAGTCGGGCAAGGAAGGCGCGACAAGCCCGCGATGACGGCATCCGAATCGGCCAGCACGCCGAAGACGCCGTCCTCGACCGTCACCATGTGCAATGCCGCTTCATGCGCTTGCCTGTCGCCGCTGGCGCAGGCGTCCGAGATTGTCAGGCACTGGAAATTGCGGTCACAGGCTTCGCGCAACGTGGTGTGAACGCAGACATCCGTCGTGCAGCCGGAAAACATCAGATGGGTGATGCCTTGCGCGCGCAGCACAAGCTCGAAATCCGTATAGGTAAAAGCGCTGTTGCAGGTCTTGTCGACGATGATGTCGCGCGGGGCGACATCGATCTCCGGAACGATCTGGAACCCTGCGCCGGAGCGCAGCAGGACGTCGGTGCCGTCGAGGCCGGCGCGCTTGCGGCGCCATTTCTCGTAGGGCGTCATGTCGGCCATGTCGGCGCGGTAACCCTGTCTGGTGTGGATGACCGTGACGCCGGCTTCGCGTGCGGCCGCGATCAGACGGTTCACCGTCGGCAGGATCGCCCGCAGCGGCGAGGGGTCATACCCTTTTCTGGCGAAATAGCCCGATGTCGACAGGAAATCCTGTTGCAGGTCGATGACGATCAACGCAGTGTTTTCGGCAACCAGCCTGCCGTCATAGGGGTAGTCGAAAGGTATTGCCTTGATCATCCGGAACTCCTTGCTGCCGGATCAGTCTAGCGAGTCCGCATCGACACGGCGACACCGGATGCCTGTCATCGTATAGCCCGGGGCGGATATCGCAGACCACTGGCGCCGTAGCGTTTCAGCGATTTTGGGGCGCATTCCCAAATTGTTGAGCAGTCATCTTTAATGTTGACTAATAATTTCATGTTTCATAGTCAGCCGGGCACCTTGCCTGGCGCAGCCGGGATTGGAATGCGGCGGCCGCGCTGGAGAAATGCCATGACCGGGGGCCGCTGTAAGGACAAGGAAGAAGCTCGTGTCGAGACATGGTTTGTTGGTGGCATTTGTCGCATCGGTGATCCTGGCGGCGACCGGCGCGATGGCCCAGGAGCAACCGGCCGGCGCTGCTCCAGCAGCTGAGGCACCTGCCGCGGCGACCGAAGCGGCACAAG
>NZ_JAPYKP010000225.1:0-5836 GCF_037179725.1 Mesorhizobium sp. Cs1321R2N1
GTCGGTCTCAAGACCTCGCGAGGCCGCGTCCCGCTGTCGCCACTGGTGAGCGAAAGCTGGTACGGCATGGTCGTCGATCACGCCGTTACCCGCTCGGTGCGCGACTGCGCGCTGCTGCTCGACCTCACCCATGGTCCAGATACGCTGGCGCCTTATGCCGCGCTGCCGCCAAAGGGCACATTCGCTGCTGCCGCGGCGCGCGATCCCGGCAAGCTCAGGCTGGCGGTGTACCGCAAGTCGCCGCTTGGCTTGCCGATTTCGGCCGAGACGCTCAAGGCGCTCGATATTGCCGTGGCGCTCGCCCGTGAAGGCGGCCATTCGGTCGAGGATGTCGAACTCCCTTTCATCGGCCGTGATTTCTTCGCCGACTTCTGCACGACTGTCGCCTCCGCCGTCGCCGGCTCGTTGCGGGCCGAAGCGCTGCGCGTCGGCCGTTCCGTGACGGGCGACATCGAGCGCGCCACACGGGTGCTCGGCCGGTTAGGCGAAATGGTCTCGGCCGGCGAGACCTATGCCGGCCTGCAGCGGCTGCACGCCGCCTCGCGGCAACTGATCGAGGAGACCGCGCGCTATGATGCGGTGCTGATGCCCATCATCGCGCACCCGCCGCTCGTCTGCGGTGCCATGGATCCCAAAAGTGCCGATGAACTGATCGAAAACCTGCTCGACAAGCTTCACCTCACCTCCTTGCTCAAGATCAAACCTCTGTTCGGCCAGCTGATGGACAAGAGCCTTTGGTTCACGCATTGGCCCGCGATCCACAATGTCAGCGGCCAGCCGTCGATCGCGCTCCCCGTCCATGTCACGGATGCCGGCCTGCCGCTCGGCATCCAGGCCGCCGGCCGTCCGGGTGACGAGGAAACGCTTTTGTCGCTCGCCGCCCAGATGGAGAAAATCTCGGGTTGGCTGACGCGGCGGGCGCCGCTGATGGTGCCGTCATAATGACGACATCGTGAACCGCTCGAATATGACAGCAATGCCATTTGCGGCTCGCGTCAATTGCCGCTAAGACGCCGCCGTCTCCACCTGATGCATGTCGCCCAAAGTGCCCAGCGGTTTGGGACAACGGCATGCATAGAACCAGAAGCCAGGGAACCACGCCGATGACGGACGTCGCCGCCACCGCCGAAATGCAGGCCGCCCTCTTGTCGCGCGCGCTGCCCTACATGCAGCGCTATGAGCACAAGACGGTCGTGGTGAAATATGGCGGCCATGCCATGGGCGATCTCGAACTGGGCAAGGCTTTCGCGCGCGACATCGCGCTTCTGAAGCAGTCCGGCGTCAACCCGATCGTCGTCCATGGCGGCGGCCCTCAGATCGGCGCCATGCTGGCCAAGATGGGGATCGAATCCAAATTCGAGGGCGGCCTGCGCGTCACCGACCAGAAGACGGTCGAAATCGTCGAGATGGTGCTGGCCGGGTCGATCAACAAGGAGATCGTCGCGCTGATCAATGCCGAGGGCGAATGGGCGATCGGCCTGTGCGGCAAGGACGGCAACATGGTGTTCGCCGAAAAGGCGCGCAAGACCATGATCGACCCCGATTCCAACATCGAGCGTGTGCTCGATCTCGGCTTCGTCGGCGAACCGGTCGAGGTCGACCGTACGTTGCTCGACCTTCTGGCAGGCTCCGAAATGATCCCGGTGCTGGCGCCGGTGGCGCCCGGCCGCGACGGTCACACCTACAACATCAACGCCGACACTTTCGCCGGCGCCATTGCCGGTGCCTGCAAGGCCTCGCGCCTCCTGTTCCTCACCGACGTGCCGGGCGTGCTCGACAAGGACAAGAAGCTGATCGACGAGCTGACGGTCGCCGAGGCCAGGGCGCTGATCAAGGATGGTACGGTCTCGGGCGGCATGATCCCCAAGGTCGAGACCTGCATCGAGGCCATTGAGCGCGGCGTCGAAGGCGTCGTCATCCTCAACGGCAAGACGCCGCATTCGGTGCTGCTCGAACTTTTCACCGAACACGGCGCCGGCACACTGATTGTGCCCTGACGTTTGCGCTTCGGCGCTTGGCGTCCTCAGTCCGGCAGAGCGGCGACGGCCACGATCTCGATGACGAGATCGGGATGCGCAAGTGCTGCAACCCCGATCACTTCCGATGGCGGCGGATTGTTGTAGCTGCAGTGCTTCGGGCAGTGCTCGGCGAAGAATTCGTCCATGACGTCCAGCCGGAAGTTGGGCGAGCTCAGCGCGCCGCCGTCTGGAAACGGCCCTTTGACGTACTGTGTGATCTTGAGGAGATATTCGAGCGAACTGCCGAGTTCTTCCAGGTCCGATTTGATGTTCGTCAGAATGGAGCGCCATTGCGTCGCCGCGTCGCCAACGGCACCACCCTTGCCGCTCGACGGATCATAGTTCTCGGCCGTACCTGTATTGCCGGCAAGGAAGACATATCCCTTGGCGCCGGTCACGACGGTGCCTTTGCCCCAGGGCATAAGCCGGCCGCTCTTCATCTTCTTATGCGTGACAAGGTCCATTGCTTCCTCCTGCCAGTCACCATCGTCCGATCGCCAGAAATTAGCGCGTGCACCGCTGACGGCCAGGGCGGGACGGGTCAGGCCGGCGGCGGCGAGATGCGAAAGGCACGCTGCTCCGGCGCCACATGCAGCACGGCGGCAGGCACCGTTGCAGGTCTCTTCGCCGGACGCTGGAAGACCATCGATTCCTCCTCGGCGTCCTGCGGCGCGCCCCAGAATTCGGCGAGCGTCGGGCCGCCTTTCATCCGGCGGTCTGTGACCAGAAAACCCCAGACTTCGCGGAACCAGACGCGGCGGCCCATTTTTGTGTACCAGCGCATCGAATGCCGCTGCTCGGGGTCGGGATGGAACAGGATGCGCGCCAGCGCCTTCGGCCGCGACTGCACCGCCAGTTCGATCAGCTTGACCGAAAAGAACAGCATCCACGGCTTGAGCCGGCTCATGTGCAGCACCTGGTGCTTGTAGTCCCACAGGCGGGCGTCCCTTTGGATGACCCTGCGGTCGCGAGCGATGCGGAAGAACGGCGTCCACCGATGCGGCGTCACATAGAGCGCCTGGATCTGGTCCGGGTCATAGGCGATGAGTTGGCGAAAGCCGCGCCAGAGATCGCGGAACCCCTCATCCTCGAAGCCGGCCACCCAGGTCGCCATCGACAGGATGCCGTGCCTTCGCAGCAGCCGTATCGCCTCGCGATCGGACGAGGTGCTGCCGCCCTTGCGGATCAATTGCAAGGTCTGCTCGTCGGTGTTCTCCATGCCGAGCAACCAGCGGATGACGCCGGCCTTGCGGTAAAGGTGCAGCATGTCGGCGTCGCGCACGATGTCGTCGGCGCGAGTCGAACCGACGATCAGCACCGGCACGTCCTCGTCGATCATCGCCTCCAGGAAAGCGCGCCAGGCCTTCTTCGAGACGGTCGGGTTCTCGTCGGCGAGGTTGATCAGCTCGACGCCGTGCTGGCGGTGCAGCCAGGCGATCTCCTTGGCGAACTTGACGGGGTCGCGATGCCGCCAGCGGGTCCAGAAACCGCGCTGGCCGCAATAGTTGCACAGATGCGGGCAGCCGCGCGAAAACTGCATGACCACGGCGCGCTTGCCGCCCCAGTAACTGTATCTGCGGTGGTCGATCAGTTCCCAACCGACGCGGTAGGCGTCGAGGTCGGCGATGGTCATCGCCGCTTGCGTGGCGAAAGGACGATTGAGATCGTCGCGATAGGCGATGCCGGCAACGCTTGCCGGCGGCTGGCGCATTTCCACCGCCTCGACCAGCGCGACTACGGTCGCCTCGCCCTCGCCGCGCACGATGAAGTCGAAAACGTCCGTTTCGGCGAGGATGTCGCGCCAGTGATAGGTCGGGAACACGCCGCCGTAGAGGATGATCGTCGCCGGCTCGCGTGTCTTGATCATCCCGGCGATCAACAAGGCGGTCGGATGCGCCGAGGTCGATCCGGAATGGCCGATCAGGACGAAGTCGGGGCAGTCCTTCAGGGCTTCCGCGACGACCGAGGCGAGCGGCATCGGCCCGAACTCGGCATCGACGAGCCGCACCTCGTGGCCGGCGTCGATCAGCGGGCCGCCGATCGCCAGAAGACCAAGCGGCGGCAAATGATCGTCGGGCACGCGGCTGCCGATGGCTGTGTGCGGCGGATTGATCAGGACGATGTTCATGGCGGACCTCTCGGGAGTTGGTCCGCGCATGCTGGCCGGCGATAGCGCCGCCCGATGGGCCCGTTTCAGCAGTTTGCTTGCAGCTTTTCCGCAAAAACGAGGAATAGCATCAGCGCCTGAGATGCGCGAGCGGCACGTGACCGGGTCCCTTGATGTTCTGCAGCACCAGTTGCGTGTGGACGTCGCGCACGCCGTCGAGCCGCATCAGCCGGTGCATGACGAAGGCGTTGAGCTCATCGACCGACGGCACCATGACATGCAGCAGGAAGTCATGGTCGCCGGTCATCGTCCAGCACGACGACACCTCGTCCATGCGCTGCACCGCGGCGATGAAGCTTTCGGGCGAGCCGTCGCTATGGCTGACGAGGCGCACCTGGATGAACACCTCGACCATCAGGCCGACCGCGCGGCGGCTGATCATTGCGGCAAATCCCTTGATGATGCCGGCTTCCTGCAACGCTTCGAAGCGCCGCGCGCAGGGCGTCGTGGAGAGGCCGATCTCCTGCGCCAGCTCGGAGACGGGCTTGCGCCCGTCGCGTTGCAGGACATCGAGCATCCTGATTTCGAAATCGTCGAATTGAGGCATTTTTACTCCTCTCATGCAGATTATGAGTGAATGTTATCCCGAATGTGGCGAGCGGTCCATCATCAAAACCGATTTGCCTCGGCAGATCCGGTTACGCTCCGCGTACGTTAGCCATTGATGATTTGCGAGGAGAAAAACCATGACGACGATGAGCGTTGCCGAATATGCCCGTGACTGCGCGGCGCAGGGGTTGCGTGGTGACTACTCGGTATGTCGCGCCGATTTTACCGTGGCGCTGGGTTATGACTATTCGGCCGAGGAGCAGGCGGTGTGGCGCACGCTGTGCGACCGCCAGACCAAATTGACGCGCAAGCTCGCCCACCACTCCTACCTCGATGGCGTCGAGAAGCTCGGCCTTCTCGATCGCATCCCCGATTTCGAGGACGTCAGCGCCAAGCTGCGCAAGCTGACAGGCTGGGAAATAGTCGCCGTGCCCGGCCTCATTCCGGCCGCCCCCTTCTTCGATCACCTCGCCAACCGCCGCTTCCCGGTCACCAACTGGCTGCGCACCAGGCAGGAACTCGATTACATCGTCGAGCCGGACATGTTCCATGACTTCTTCGGCCATGTGCCGGTGCTGTCGCAGCCGGTGTTCGCCGACTTCATGCAAATGTATGGCAAGAAGGCCGGCGACATCATCGCGCTCGGCGGCGACGAGATGGTCACCCGGCTCTACTGGTACACAGCCGAATACGGCCTGATGCAGGAGGCTGGCCAGCCGCTGAAGGCGTTTGGCGCCGGGCTGATGTCGTCGTTCACCGAGTTGCAGTTCGCGGTCGAGAGCACGGAGGCCCACCATGTGCCGTTCGATCTGGAGACGGTGATGCGCACCGGCTACGAGATCGACAAATTCCAGCGCGCCTATTTCGTGCTGCCGTCCTTCGACGCCTTGCGCGATGCCTTCCAGACCGCGGATTTCGAGGCGATCGTCGCGCGCCGCAAGGGCCAGCCGGCGCTCGATCCGGCGACGGTCTAGTTGTGAGCTTTCGGGAGGTTGTCCATTCGGACCGAACCGAGGAGACTGGAGTTACCAGGCTTCAGTACAGATCGGAGGGTCCGAATGAACATCCACAAGAATGCCCGTCTGACGCCGCTGCGTCGAGA
>NZ_JAPYKP010000226.1:0-5820 GCF_037179725.1 Mesorhizobium sp. Cs1321R2N1
CAAGGCCGGCGCTACCGGGCGGCACTGCGCAGCTGCCGCGATGCCCTGGATGGCTGGGCACCGCCGGAAAAGGCGATGCGGGCGATGATCGACGCCGCGCGCGAAGCGCGCATCCTCCAATAGCGGGAAATAAAAATGGCGGATTTGATGCTGTCGACACCGCTGCGGGTCAAGCCGCATGGGTCGGACACGATCCGTGAGGTGGCCACGCTGCAGGACGCCAGTGAAATCCTGATCGACTGGCCACAAGCCAAGCGCGGCCCTTTCTATCAAGCCGCGCGCGAAAAGATCGAGTCGGCGCTGCAAAACAACGAAGGCGTGGGACAGGCGCAGGAGGCCTTCACCGCGCTGTGCGATCACGCCGGCCTTCTGGTCAGGTAAGTCAAGCAAATCCAAGAAGCAGGCGAACTCGCCTGCTTCTTGTGGAACCAGGTTCGATCATTGTTCCTGATCCGCGAGGTTCCGCTGCCTCGCTGACGATGTCGTCTGACCAGAGCGGTTCACCGTTTCACGGAGACGGCGAACCGCTCTATCTCTTTGTTTTGACGCAATTCCGGACGGAAAACCGCTCACACTTTTCCTGGAATTGCTCTAGCTCTATTGCTTCGGTGGCTGGGGCGGCACTTCGCCCGGCTTGATTATCGGGGTATTGCCTTCGTCGGGCGCCGGCGCGGCCATGCCCTGGTCGCCGGTGGGCGGCGGCTTCAACACGCCGCCGCAATCGTTGAGCTTTTCGCTGAGGTCGCCGCCGCCGGGCTGCTGCTTGCCGCCCTGATCCGTTTGTGCCCGGCATTTGTCGGCCTGCTGGTTCGGTATCTGTTGAGCCGCCTGTGCCGCTGCCGGCACCGCCAGGGCCAGCATCGCGGCGCACGATGCAATGGCGAGAGGTTTCATCTCGGCCTCCTTCGTTGAATGGCCGCCCGCGGCGGCCTTCCCTTGGAGACAACGCCCGTCGGCCCAAAAGGTTGGCCCCCAGGGTTGGCCCAAGGGTTGGAAAAGAGGCTTATTCGCGGAACCGGCCCGTTGGAGCCGGAGCGGCTTTCTTGTCGCCCTCTTGCGCAAGGCCGGCCTTGCGTTCGGCCCGATGCGGAAGCACCACCATGATCAGCGTGGCGCCCGGCTTTGTCCGGGACCACTTGTCGCGACGCAAAGAACCGGCGCTTGCGCGAAAGGCGCTGCAACCAACCCCGTTCTCCAGTCGTTGCCTGTGCCGGAGGCCAGCTATGTTCGAGCATTTCGAAGCCATGAACGTCGACATCGGGGACGCCGGCATTTTCGTGCGCCGCGCCGGCGCCGGACCGGCGGTGCTTTTGCTGCACGGCTTTCCGCAAACCCATCTGATGTGGCGCGATATTGCGCCGGTGCTTGCCGAGCGTTTCACCGTCATATGCGCCGACCTGCGCGGCTATGGCCGCAGCGCCTGCCCGGCCTCGAGCGCCGATCATGCGCCCTATGCCAAGCGGGCCATGGCATCGGACATGGTGGCGATGATGAGCAAACTCGGCTTTACCTCCTTCATGGTCGCGGGCCATGACCGCGGCGGGCGTGTCGCCTACCGCCTGGCGCTCGACCATCCCGACAGCATCGAAAAACTCGCGGTGCTCGACATCGTGCCCACGGCCGACGCCTGGGACAGGGCCGATGCCCGGCTGGCCCTCGGCTACTGGCCGTGGTCCTTGCTGGCGCAGCCCGAACCCTTGCCGGAAAAGATCCTGGCGGGCGCCGCCGACGCCATCGTCGACAATGCGCTGGGCGGCTGGGGTTCGCCGCCCGATGTCTTTCCCGCCGGCATCCGCCAGGCCTATGTCGATGCCTTGCGCGACCCCGCCCACATCCACGCGATCTGCGAGGAATACCGGGCGGCGGCAACACTCGACCGCGACCATGACCGGGCGGACAACGCCGCCGGCCGGCGCATCGCCTGCCCGTTGCTGGCATTGTGGAGCGGGCAAGGCGCGCTCGCCGAATGGTATGCCGGCGAAGGCGGACCGCTGGCGCTATGGCGGAACTGGGCCGATGACGTGCGGGGCCGCGCGATGTCAGGCGGACATTTCTTCCCCGAGGAAGCGCCCGGGCAAACGGCTGGCGCGCTGATCGATTTCTTCGGCGCGGCTGGCGCCGGTTAGCCACCCGCCAAGGGCGCCTCGGATCGGCCGGCTGATTCCTCCGACGTATCGTCGTCTTCGGGTCCACCGGGCCGGAAAGGATCGGGCATGCGCGGACACGCCTCGAAACCATGGTCGCGGCCGCCGCAGAAGGAACAGCACATCGCCGGACGACCCTCGTTTCCGGGCCGCCATTGCGGTGTTTCGTAGGGCTTCCTGCCGTCCATGCCCAGCAATGCGCAACGCCCGATTTGGTTGCGCACCCGCCGGCGCCTCACCCGAACGCGCGCGCCGCACGGCCTGTCGCGGAACCAACGGACACGAAAGGGGTTGTGTGCGACAATGCAAGACCGTTCCAGTGCGAATCCGGACCGGCAATTTTGTTTCAAACCAAAGAGAACCGTCATGTCCGCCCGCATTCTGACCCTGTTGACGGCCATCGGCGCCGTGCTCGCGACGACCTGTCTGGCCGATGCCCGCCCCGACAGTCGCTCCATGGGCTGCGGCGAGATCCGGGCCATGATCCAGAGCCATCGCGCCGTGGTGCTGACCACCGGCCGCAACACTTATGACCGCTATGTCAGGCAGTTCGGCAATGAGTGCGACTGGCCTGAAGTGCCGATGCCGGCCTATGTCCCGTCCCGCGATGGCGACTGCCCGGTCTATCGCTGCGAAGAGCCGGTCAACAATTTCCCGAATTGACCGCAAGCTGCCTGGGCGCCATAAGGTCCAGCTTTCCCGCTTCGTCTAATGGTAGGACAGCGCCCTTTGAAGGCGTGAATCGTGGTTCGAGCCCATGAGCGGGAACCAACAATTTCAAGAGCTTAGGCGCTACAAAGCCGATCTCGTCGAATATTCATCAAATAAACGTCTGCGAACGTTATGGCCAATCTAACAATTCTACCCGTTTCCATTGCCTCTGACCTGGGAGCCCTCGCCCTGGAAGTCCGGCGCAAAGTGTTCATTGTCGAGCAGAACGTGCCGGAGACGGTGGAACGGGACGCCTATGACGCGGGGGCCACTCACGTCGTCGCCATCGACGAAGGCGATGTCGTCGGCACGCTGCGGATTGTCTTTCTGACCGAACATGCCAAGTTCGGCCGCGTCGCTGTGCTACGCCATGCAAGGGGCAATGGCATCGCCATGCGGATGATGCAGGCGGGAATGCAGATAGCGCGGTCACGTGGCGAGAACCGCTTCTACCTCACGTCCCAGGCCGACAAGACCGCGCTTTACGAAAAGCTGGGCTTCGTCGCATGTAGCGACGAGTTCGAGGAAGCCGGCATCCCGCACCGAGCAATGAAGAACTATTAACAGGGGCTGGCAAACCCCGCCGGAGAGCGGTTACCGCCGCCCGGCGGTCCTACGCCTTGCGAAGCGCAAGGATGTCATTCGGATGCTTCGCATCTATTACAGGAAGCACCCTCTAAGGAACCAGCAGCACCAGAACAGCGGTCGGTGATGCACCACCGATCGGCTGACCCCTTAGTTCGTTCGGATGCTTTGTGCGAGTTGCCTTAAAGAGCGCATAAACTCTTAGCCGGCGAGACGACGCGGCCCCCCGCTAATCCCGTCGGTTAGGCTCGGCGTCCTCCAGGCAACTCTCCTTCTTGGATGCCGAGCCGGCATGCGCTTTGCCACGCCGGCGTGCGAGCATTCAAGAGTGAGGTCGAGGGCTAAAGCTTCTGCAAGCTACGCACAGCTCGCCGGACACCGTACGCAACAATGTTCCACACGGCTCCCGAGTTTAGCACGCTGTGTTCAAGCTCTACCGGGGCCCGCCCGAGCTATCCACGTGGGCCGATCCAACAGAGCCGAGGCCATCATCACCATGGTGGGAAAGCCGACAAGTGGCGGCTGACGCCCGATTAACGGATCGTTGACCGCGCTGTCCTATTCTGAGACAGCGCGGTCAGATCCCACCGGACTGCGTAGGCGGCTTCGGCAACTAGCCCCGCCCGCTTTTGTCGGAGCCGCCACCACACTCTGGAATAAATACCAGTAATGGTTGAATCAACCGTTACTGAAGTTGTTAAAAAGCTCATGGCCAAATCATAATTCAGCCGAGGCACGTCTTCCAATCGCTCTTTAGCACTTACTAATGATTGTCTGGACTCTCTCCCGCAACGGAAACGTTCTCTGCTTCGGGGAGTGAAGGGCTCGGGAAAAACCCATCGTTATAGAGGTGCTGATCACCGCGTGCCGGAGTGTGGCGCCGAAGGTCATGCCGCTCCCGATCCTCTCCCATCAATTCGGACACAATCCGGGACAGGGAAAGAACCGGCCGTGATCCTTCCGGGCAGGAGGAAGGTGGCTTCCGCCCCAGGACCTCGCTCGCGATTGACGGCCAGTTAACGTTACGTTAACGTTAAATTAGCCAACACTAAAATAGGAGATCCTCATGAAGATCGCCTTCGTTTGCCTGGCGCTTGTCCTCGCCGGGTCGAGTGTCGCCGCGGCGCATGGGAAAAAGGCGACAGTCACTGCTGCCAAGACATGTGCTTGTCTGTCGATCAAGGCGGCAGTGGCGGCAAAATTGGACTGCACTGCAACGGGAACCGCCACAGCAACCCAGACTGACGCAACGAATGCCAAGCCGCACCTTGGGTACGAAAACGCTTGGACGATACCCTCGTTCGGCCTTTAACGTTCCCAGCATTTCCTCTACCCGAAGGCCCGAAGACCGAGGCGCTGGGCCTTTGTAAAACGTGAGTGCGCTATCAGACCTCGTGCTTGACTCTAGTCATCGCGGCGCGCTGAGCCCGCATGAAACCTCGCGGTCTGTTACGCGTTCATTGTCGGCCAACAGGAGAATTCCATGGATCCGGGAACCGTGGCGGTGATGGTGATGCTTTCATGCAGCGCATCGCTCTGTCGGCCCACGGAGTCGAGCCCGGTCGTCTATTCATCGATGGAGGAGTGCGAAGCGGCACTTGAAGCCAGACTGGCACCGTGGCCGAACGGCGAAATGGTCGGCCGATGCAAGCAGGTCGACCAGACGGCGACTGGCTCGATTCCTCCGGAAGGCTATGCCGCGGTTCAAGTCACGCGGGGAACCGGCAGCGATGCGGTCACCACCAACTATTTCGTTCCGAGAGCCAGCAACTAATGCATGTCGCCCAAAAGTGACCTCGGTTTTGGGGGAACGACATGCATCAAAATAAGGACCTAAAGCGCGTCGCATCAATCCGTTTCGACGCGACGCGCTTTAGAAGCCCGCCAGCAACGACAAGTCCGGATGCCGAAGCCGCCGGGCCGCGACCAACGTCGCCAGTTGGCGAACGGGGTAGACATCGGCGGGCTCTCGGGTTTGATCCGGCCCTCCTGAAACCATTTGAGGGACCCGGCGTTAACGACCGGCATGGCCAGACACAGGAGACATTCCCATGACCGTCAACTGCCGCATATCCATCGACAACCGGCCTGACGCCACCAACGTCACTTTCCAGGCCGTGCCGCGGATTGGCGAGAGCGTTTCCCTGTCGGTCGACGGAAGCCCACAGGACCTCAGGGTCTCGCGCGTCGTGCATGTTCCCAACGGCGGACTGGAAGGGGCCGCGATTGTCGTCGAGGTGACGACCAACATCCTCTAGGGCGTAGTGACGATTTAACGGGTTGGGATTCCCAAGGAAGGGCAAATCAGATTCAACGCTGATTTTTGGAGGTCAGCGATGGACTGCGATGCGCTTCGAGAGGATCAGTGGGAACGGATCAA